>JAFRDQ010000072.1 GCA_017411225.1 Oscillospiraceae bacterium | reverse complement strand
GCTCGGCCGTCTCCGGGGCGCGCACCGCGCTGAGCGAGGCCGGCGGGGCGCTCTTGCAACTTGCGGGCGGCTTCGGCTCGGTCAGCGGCGCGCTGCAGCAGGGAAGCGCCGCCCTTTCCGATCTCTCCGGCGGTCTGAGCGGCACGGAGCAGACGCTCACGGAGCTCTCGGCTGCGGTGCGCGCGCTCTCGGCCGTTGTGGACCGGCTCTCCGGCAGCGCGCTGCTCTCAGAGCTCTCGGACGTGCTCTCTGAGGACGCCGAGGTGCTCGGAGCGCATCTTTCCTCGCCCGTCGCCATGCAGACGCAGGCGCTCTATCCGGTGCGGGAATACGGCTCGGCCATGGCCCCGTTTTATACCGTGCTGGCCCAGTGGGTCGGCTCGCTTCTGGCGGCGGTGCTGCTGCGCGTGCGCGTGAAGGACGGCGCTGATCTGCGCAGCGCAGAGGCCTTCTGGGGCCGCTACGGGCTCTATGCGCTCGTCGGTCTGATGCAGGCGCTGATCGTCTCGCTGGGTGATCTGTTTTATGTGCACATCCAGTGCCTGTATCCGTGGCGGTTCGTGCTGGCCGCGTGCGTCAACGGGCTGGTTTTCAGCATGATCCATTTTGCGCTGGTCTATGCGCTCGAGAGCGTGGGGCAGGCGCTGGCTGTGATCCTTTTGGTCACACAGGTTGCCGGCGCGGGCGGCACCTACCCCGTGGAGGTACTCCCGGCCGTGTTTCAGAAGCTCTATCCCTTCATGCCCTTCCGCTATGCCATGGACGCCATGCGCGAGTGCGTCGCCGGCGCCTACGGCAATGCCTATTGGCGCTGCATTGGGCTCCTGCTGCTCTTTGCACTGGCGGCAGCGGTGCTGGGACTCGTGCTCTATCGGCCTGCGCGCGGGCTCAACCGCCTCATTCAGCAGGGCAAGGAGCGCAGCGAAATTATGCTTTGAGCGGGGCTGTGCACTTTGCAGCCTTTCTCCGAAAATCAAAGACTTTTCCTGTCGGGCGCAAAAATGCAAGACTCCGCCTGACCTCCCCATGGAAAAACATCCCTGCGTGCGTTATGCTTGGGTCAATCAAAAACAAGAAAGGTGATTGACATGAAATCCAACAAAACGTTACGCACCATCATCGCCGTCCTCTCCGTTCTGGCGCTGATCGTGAGTGCCTCGGGCTTCTGGCGCATGGAATCGGAGCGCCAGAGCGCGGTTCTCGCGGCCGAGGATTTGATGGGCGACGCCAGACACGCCGAGGCCCGCGCCGAGCGGCTCGGCGAGCAGAACCGGATCTATGAGTCCGGCGCGCAACCCTTGCGCACGGACAATGAAAACGGTGTGTTCTCCGATGATCTCGTGCGCTGGGTGGATTCCGAAAATGCGGAAAACCGCCTCTGGAGTGAGATCGGCTCGCTTGCCGCCCGCTCCGGAGTGACCGGCGGCGCGACCTACGCGGCCGTCTGCCGGGCGGCGGAGGAGGCCGGAGCAGACGCAATGCTGAGCGCAAACCACCGTGCCGCGGTCTATCAGGGCGCCTGCGCGCTGCTGATGGCGGCCGCGCTCATCGGGCTGACGCTCTGCGTCCTCTCCCGGGAGACGGGCGGAGACGCGCCCTCTGCCGAGGCGAAGCGGAAGGACGGTCACTGGCACGGTCACCGGCTTGCGCACAGCGCGGCCTGAGCGCGTGGCTGACATGCGGGAAAAGCGGACGGCCCTGGGCCGTTCGCTTTCTCTTTTGCGCGCGGCGGGGCGAAAAAACGTCCGGATTGCTTTGACAATTGTTACGGCACATGATATAGTAATTATGTATCTTTATGTACCCTTTGACGAATAACGGTTCCGGGAGGTGAGGCTTATGAACGGACCGTTCAGCGCGGGACAGTATGTGCTCGGCATCCTGCTCGGTCTCGCGCTGGGAATGCTCTTCGGCTACGGCAACATGCGCATCACGAAGCGCGCCGTGAAGAAGAACAACGGCGACGGACTCGCCGCCGTCGCGGCGACGAATCTGCTGCGCTCGCTGGTGAACGTCGTGGCGCTCGCCATTGTGTTCTTCACGCGCAACATTGTGCCGCTGCCGTTTTATGCCACCATCATCGCCACCGCCACGGGACTCGCGTTCGGCAACGTGTTTTTCACCTGGCTGCTGACGAAGGAAATGAAGAAGGACATGGAAGCCGCCCGGCAGCAGCAGGCGGATTCCGAGGGAGGTGAATGAGCTTGGAAGAGACTTCAAACGTATTGTTCAGCATCGGGCCGCTGGAGGTCACAAAGACGGTCGTCTCCATGTGGGCGATCATCGTGGTGCTGGCAATTGTGAGCTTTCTCGCCACGCGCAATTTGAAGGCCGTCCCCGGCAAGCTCCAGAACCTTGCGGAGATGGCGGTCGAGAAGCTGCTGGATTTCTTCAGCGGCATCATGGGCGCGGAGAACGCCAGACGGTATTTTCCCATCATGGCGACGTATTTCATCTTCATCGTCGTCGCGAATTACTCCGGCTTGCTCCCCGGCGCGGGCAGCGTCTTCGCCGTGCCGACGGCGTGCCTGTCCGTCACGGCGGGTCTCGCGATCGTGGCGTTTTTCACCACGCACACGATCGGCATCCGGCGGCAGGGGTTGGGGCACTATCTGCTCACGTTCTTAAAGCCGATCATCATCATGCTGCCGCTCAACCTCATTGAGCAGGTCGTGCGCCCGTTCTCGCTCGCGCTTCGACTTTACGGCAACCTCTACGGCGAGGAGATGGTCTCCGAGCAGATGGGGCATCTGCTGCCGATCGGTCTGCCGATCGTCATGCACGTGCTGAGCCTGCTCTTCTGCCTCATTCAGGCGGTCGTCTTCACGATGCTGCTGAGCATCTATATCGCCGAGGCCACCGGCGAGGAGGAATAGTTTTTCCTCTCTCCGCCAAGAAACCGCAAAGCAAAACAAACTTGATATACTAGGAGGAAACAATCATGTCAGCATCCGCTATCATCGCGCTCGCCGCGGCGCTCGCCGTCGCGCTGAGTACCATCGGCCCCGGCATCGGTCAGGGCATCACCGCGTCCAAGGCCATGGAGGCCATTGCCCGCCAGCCCGAGGCCGCCGGCAACATCCGTTCCACCATGATCATCGCCATGGCGCTGATGGAGGCTCTCACGATCTACGGCCTTCTGATCGCCTTCATGCTGATCGGCAAGATCTGATCACATCGAATAGGAGGCAGACGTTTTGAGCATCAACGTTTCAGAACTGATCTGGACGATCCTGTGCTTTTTCGTGCTGCTGTTTGTGCTGAAAAAATTCCTGCTTGACCCTATCCTCAAGGTCATGGACGCCCGTAAGGCGAACGTGGAGGAAGGACTCGAGGCAGGCCGCCAGGCCAAGCTCGCCCGCGACGAAAACGACGCCGCGCTCCTGCAGGCCAAAAAGGACGCCGCCCAGCAGGCGAATGTCCTTGTGCAGGAGGCCAAGAGCGCGGATGAAAAGGCGCGTCAGGCCGCCATCACCGAGGCAAAGCAGCATGCCGCGCAGTCCATGAAGGACACACGCGAGCAGCTCAAGGCCGAGGAACAGGCCGTCT
Source organism: Oscillospiraceae bacterium (assembly GCA_017411225.1). Lineage (GTDB taxonomy): Bacteria > Bacillota > Clostridia > Oscillospirales > Oscillospiraceae > CAG-103. The sequence continues at coordinate 16,661 of JAFRDQ010000072.1, read as the reverse complement.
CCGCCGAGCTCGAGCAGGAGCTGCCCGCGCTGGTCGAGACGCTCGCCGCGGCGCTCTTGAAGGAAGCGAGGTGATCGGGTTATGTGGAAGGAATTTCTCTATAGTCTGATCAACTTCCTGATCCTCTTCGGCGCGCTCTTCTTCCTCACGCGGAAGATGATCGCCAAGATGTTCCGCTCCCGGCAGGAGAAGATCGGCCAGGACCTGCAGGACGCCGACGACGCCCGCAAAGAGGCCGAGCGCCTCACCGAGGACATCGCCGAGGCCAACGCACAGGGTGAGCGCGACCGCACCGCCATCCTCTCGGACGCGAAGGTGCGCGCGGAGGAATCCAGCGCCGCCGCCGAGATCGAGCGGCAGGGCGAGGTGCAGGCCTTAAAGCTTGCAGCCGAGCAGAGCGAGGAGCAGCTTCGCGCCGATATGGAAGAGCGCGTCCGCCGCGAGACGGTGCGCCGCGTGGCCGAGGCCGCGGGGGAGACCCTCAGGGAGGATCGCTTCGCCGAGGCCCGGCAGGGACTCACAGACAGCTTCATCGAACAGATCAAAGAATTGGTGGCAGCAATGCCGAGTGATATTTTGAATATGAACGAATTAAAGAAACTGGATATTTCCATCTCCAGCGCGGAGCCCCTCTCCGACGAGGAGATGAAGAAGCTCACGCAGATCCTCTGCGAGACGTTCATCTCCTGCCACAATGAGGTCGACAAGGACCTCATCGGCGGCGTGCGTATGCGCGTGGGCGACACCGTCTATGACGGCACGCTCTCCCACTCGCTCGACCGTCTCACGCAGGATGTGGAGCGCAACACCCTCCAGAGCGACAGCGAGACCCAGTCCATCGCCGAGGGCATCCGCGAAAAGCTGAAAAAGCCCGCCACGGACATCGACGTGTTCCAGACGGGCGAGGTCATCAGCGTGTCGGACGGCATCTGCCGCGTCTCCGGCCTCGCCGACGTTATGGCCGGCGAGATGCTGGAGTTCCCCGGCGATCTCAAGGGCATGGTCATGGACCTCGACAGCGAGGACGTCGGCGTCGTCCTGCTCGGCAACTTCGAGTCCGTGCAGGAGGGCATGAGCGTCCGCCGCACCGGACGCATCATCGAGGTGCCGGTGGGCGAGGCAATGATCGGCCGCGTGGTCGACTCCCTCGGCCGCCCGGTCGACGGCAGAGGCCCGATTGCGGCCACGGAGCACCGCGCCATCGAGAGCCCCGCGCCCAATGTCCTCAACCGCCAGCCCGTCAGCGTTCCGCTGCAGACCGGCATCAAGGCGATCGATGCGCTCATCCCGATCGGCCGCGGCCAGCGCGAGCTCATCATCGGCGACCGTCAGACCGGCAAGACCGCCATCGCCATCGACACGATCCTCAACCAGAAGGGCAAGAACGTCCTGTGCATCTACGTCGCCATCGGTCAGAAGGAAAGTACCGTTGCAAGCGTGGTCGAGACGCTCAGAAGCCGCGGCGCGATGGACTATACCACCGTCGTCTGCGCCCACGCGTCCGAGCCCGCGCCGATGCTCTATATCGCGCCCTACGCCGGCGCCGCCATCGGCGAGCACTTCATGTATCAGGGCAAGGATGTTCTGATTATCTACGACGATCTGTCCAAGCAGGCCGTCGCGTATCGTGAAATATCCCTGCTCCTCCAGCGTCCGCCCGGACGCGAGGCCTATCCCGGCGACGTGTTCTATCTGCACTCCCGTCTCCTGGAGCGCGCAGCTCGGCTTTCCGACGAGCTCGGCGGCGGCAGCATGACGGCCCTGCCGATCATCGAAACGCAGGCCGGCGATATCTCCGCCTATATCCCCACGAACGTCATCTCCATCACCGACGGGCAGATCTTCCTCGAGACCGACCTCTTCCACTCCGGCGTGCGTCCGGCGGTCAACGTCGGCCTCTCGGTCAGCCGTGTCGGCGGCGCGGCGCAGCTCGGCGCCATGAAGCAGGTGGCAGGCCGCCTGCGCATGGATCTCGCGCAGTACCGCGAGCTCGCTTCCTTCGCGCAGTTCGGCTCCGATCTCGATAAGTCCACCCGCGCAACGCTCGAGCGCGGCGCGCATATGACGGAGCTCTTAAAGCAGCCGCAGTATCAGCCCATGGACGCGGCCGATCAGGTCGTGGCGATCTTCGCCGCCGCCGAGGGCTATACCGACTCCCTCCCGCTCGAGGCCGTGGCGCGCTTCGAGGAGGGCCTCGTCGAAGAGGTGCACCGCAAGATGCCCGCCCTCGCAGACGCGATCTACACCGGCAAAAAGCTCCCCGCCGAGACGCTCACAGAGCTCCGCGGTGTGATCGAAGCATTCAAAGAGACCTTTTGATCCTATCCCCGTCGTAGGGGTCGGCGTCTTCGACGACCCTCGACAAAAGAGGTGAAGCAACATGGCAAATATGCGCGCAATCCGTTCGCGCATCAAAAGCGTGCAGAACACGCAGCAGATTACCAAGACCATGAAGATGGTCGCGGCGGCGAATCTCCGGCGGACGCAGACCGGCATGTCGGCCATGCGCACCTTCGCCGAGCAGACGCAGCAGCTCATGGACGCGCTGCTCGCGGGCGGCGCGCAGTATGATAACCCGCTGCTCGAACAGCGCGAGGAGGTCAAGAACGTCTGCTACGTGCTCTTCGTCGGCAACCGCGGCCTCTGCGGCATGTATAACCACGCGAACGTCCGCTTCCTGCAGCAGCTCTGCAGGGAAGAGAAGCGCCCCTGCTCCGTCGTCGTCTACGGTCGGTGGGGCAGAGACGTGATTGCCCAGAGCGGCCTGAACGTCATCGAGACCTTCCAGGAGGTCTCCGATACGCCCACGATGAACGACGCGCTGCAGCTCGCGGATTATCTCAAGCGCATGTATCTCTCCGGCGAGGCCGACGAGATCCATCTCATTTATCAGCACTTCAAGAGCGTTCTGAGCCAGAACCCGACGGATCTGCAGCTCCTGCCCGCCGCCCCCGAGGCCAAGGGCGAGTCGCCGCATGATTACATCTTCGAGCCGGACGAGGCCACGATTTTGGAAAACGTCCTGCAGCTGTATGTGAACAACACGGTGCTCTCCGTCCTGCTCGAGGCGAAAACCGGCGAGCACGCGGCGCGCATGACCGCCATGAGCACCGCCACCGACTCCACGCGCGAGCTCATCGCGGCGCTGCAGCTGCACCTCAACCGCGCCAGACAGGCCGCGATCACCACCGAGATCAGCGAGATCGTCGGCGGCGCGAACGCGCTGAAGAAAAACAAGAAGTCGTAACTCCGGCAAATCCTTTTTTGTGCTGACAAAGGTCCAATTAGGAATTAGGAATGAGGAGTTAGGAATGAAGGTGCTGCCGAAGGCAGCGATTCCAATCGTCGGCCTTGCCGACACCGCAAATTCCAAATTCCTAATTCCTCATTTGTCAGAGCTTTTTTCGCATTTCCCTCTATCTACCTCTATAAGGAGGATTTCACCATGGAAACCGGTATTGTCCGCCGGGTCATTGGACCTGTTGTGGACGTGCAATTCCCGTCCGGACGTCTTCCGGATATCTATAACGCCATCGAGGTCGAGGTCGAAGGCCGCAAGGTCGTCATGGAGTGCGTGCAGCAGCTCGGCGACAGCGCCGTGCGCTGCGTCAGCCTCTTCTCCACGGACGGCATGGCCCGCGGCAATCTCGCCGTCGACACCGGCAAGCCCGTCTCTGTCCCCGTGGGCGAGGCGACGCTCGGCCGCATGTTCAACGTCATCGGCGAGCCGATTGACGGCAAGGGCCCCGTGGAGACCACCGAGCGCATGCCCATCCACCGCGACGCCCCGGGCTTCACCGACGTCGCCCCTGCCACCGAGATTCTCGAGACCGGCATCAAGGTCGTCGACCTGCTCGCGCCCTATGCCAAGGGCGGCAAGATCGGCCTCTTCGGCGGCGCAGGCGTCGGCAAAACGGTGCTCATCATGGAGCTCATCCGCAACATCGCCTATGAGCACGGCGGCTACTCCGTGTTCGCGGGCGTCGGCGAGCGCTCCCGCGAGGGCAACGACCTCTGGAACGAGATGAACGAATCCGGCGTCATCAGCAAGACGGCGCTGGTCTTCGGCCAGATGAACGAGCCGCCCGGAGCGAGACTCCGCGTGCCGCTCTCGGGCCTGACGATCGCGGAGAACTTCCGTGATGAATCCGGCCTCGACGTGCTGCTCTTCATCGATAACATCTTCCGATTCACGCAGGCGGGCTCCGAGGTCTCGGCCCTGCTCGGCCGCATGCCCTCCGCCGTCGGCTATCAGCCGACGCTGGCCACCGAGATGGGCACGCTGCAGGAGCGCATCACCTCCACGCGAAACGGCTCCGTCACCTCCGTGCAGGCGATCTACGTCCCCGCGGATGACCTGACCGACCCCGCTCCCGCCACGGCCTTTGCGCACCTGGACGCCACGACCGTTCTGGATCGCTCGATCTCCGAGCTCGGCATCTATCCCGCCGTCGATCCGCTGGCCTCCACCAGCCGCATCCTCGAGCCGCACATCCTCGGCAAGGAGCACTATGAGACCGCCCGCGCCGTGCAGCGCGTGCTGCAGAAGTATAAGGATCTGCAGGACATCATCGCCGTCCTCGGCATGGACGAGCTCGGCGTCGAGGACAAGGCCACCGTCGCCCGCGCCCGGCGCATTCAGCGCTTCCTCTCGCAGCCGTTCCACGTGGCCGAGAACTTCACCGGCATGGAGGGCAAGTATGTGCCCCTGAGTGAAACGATCAAGGGCTTCCAGGCAATCCTCGCCGGCGACTGCGACGATCTGCCCGAGCAGGCCTTTCTCATGGCCGGCACGATTGATGAAGTCCTGAAAAAGCGCGAGGTGTAAGCCATGGCCGATCGCATCCATCTGCAGATTGTCACCGCAGGCGGCGTGGTCTTTGACCGCATGGTGCATATCGTCAATCTCCCGCTCGAGAGCGGCAGTATCGGCGTTCTCGCCGACCACGCCCCGCTCCTCGGCGCCGTGGTCGACGGCACGGTCACCTGCGCTTCCGACGAGGGCGAATATGTCATCGCCGTCGGCATCGGCGTCGTGAACGTGGTGAATAACGAGGTCACCGTCCTCTCCCGCACGGCGGAGGAGGCGGAGAACATCGACCTCGCCCGCGCCGAGGCGGCAGAAAAACGCGCCCGAGAGCGCCTCGCGGCAAAGACCGCGGACACAGACGCCTCCCGCGCCGAAGCCGCGCTCCACCGCGCCGTCGCCCGTCAGCACGCGGCGCACATGGTCAAGAAGCACAGATGATTTCTCCAATAGGAAAACCGCGCACCCTGACAGGGTGCGCGGTTTTCTGTAAGTTTGTTTTACAGATCCAAAATGCCGAGAATCACGATGCCGATCACGACGAGCAGGATCATCAGATAGTGCTTTGCCGAGAGCTTCTCGCGCAGGAACACGCGGCTCCAGAGCACGGAGGCTGCGCAGTAGGCGGAGATAATCGGCGCGGCGTACATGACGTGCGCCTCGTCGGCGATGGCGTAGATGTAGGCGAACTGTCCCGCCGTCTCGAACACGGCGCCGATGTACTTCGGCGCTTCGAGCTTCGGCACGAGCTTGTCGCGGCGGATCAGCACCACGTAGACAAAGCACACGACGGCGGCGGCGAGGAAGGTCAGCTCATAGGCGCAGTTGGCGCTGTCCTCATTGAGCTCGCGCAGCACGATCGTGTCGGCAAAGGTGCCGGCGGCGTCAAGCAGCAGATAGGCGATCGGCAGCGCCAGCGCCAGCCAGCTCTTGGCGTATTTGTAGTTCGAGATCTCCTGCCGCGCCGCGCGCAGCTGCTCGTCCTCGCGCGACTCCACCACGCCGAGACCGATCACGCCGAGCGAGACCAGAATAACCGCCGCGACGGCTGCGGGCGTCGTCTCCACATCGCCCGTGATAAACCACAGCAGGGCGACCAGCGCGCCGGAGGCGTTGCAGATGGGGCTCGAAATGCTCAGCTCAATATAGCGCAGACCGACGTAGCCCAGCGTCATCGACCCGATGTACAGCAGCGAAACCGGCAGATATGTCCAGATCACGTGCCACGAGATCTCCGTGCCGCCGATGAAAATTTCATATGCCGCGTGCAGACCCATCACCAGGCCGACCGCCATCACCATCTTCAGGTGTGCGAGCCTGTCGTCCGGCTCGCGGCAGCCGATTTTGGAAAACAGGTCCGATCCGGACCAGCAGAGCAGCGCGATCAGCGCCAGAACAAACCACATAGCGTTTTCTCTCTCTTCCTATGAAAATGTATCGTTTTACCTCGAGAAAGTTACCATACCTCAGTCGAAATGTCAACAGAATGTGCAGCTTTTACGCCCTGCATTCAAAGCAGTGCCATTCCTCCTCGCACCGGTGGTTCACGATGACGAATCCGTTTTTCTCCAGGGCGGAGCGCACCTCGTCCTGCCGGCCCTCGATGATGCCGGAGGTGAGAAACACGCCGTCCGCCTTCAAAAACGGCCGCACGATCCCGGCGAGCGGGATAATGACGTCCGCCACGATGTTCGCCGTCACAATATCATAGCCCTCGCCGAGGTGCTTTCGCATCCCCGCGTCGGTGAGCACGTCCCCGGCGTAAACGGTGAAGCGGTCTTTGCCGATGCCGTTCAGCGCCGCGTTTGCCTCCGCGACCTCGGGGGCCTTCGGGTCAATGTCGCACCCCGCCGCGCGCTCGCACCCGAGCAGCAGCGCGCCGATGGCAAGAATGCCGCTGCCGCAGCCGAGATCGAGCACGGTTTTGCCGGCGGAGGCATAATTATCGAGCGCCGCGAGGCACATCTTCGTCGTCGCGTGGCTGCCCGTGCCGAAGATGAGCCCCGGGTCTAGCCGCAGCGGCACGCGCCCGTCCTCGGGCGCTTCCAGCCATTCCGGCACGACGACGAGCGTTTCCCCGACCTCAATCGGCTCATAATACTGCCGCCAGTTGTTCTCCCAGTCGCTGTCCTGCACGCTCGCGGTCGTGAGCTCGCGCCCGAGCGATGAGCGGATCGAGTCGAGCAGTGCCCGTCCGTCCTCGTCGTCCGCAAGATAGAACTTCACGCGCGACACGCCCTTAAACTGATTTTCCAGCGCCTCATCCACATAGTCCCAGTATTGATGGTTCGTCTCCAGAAAGTTCTGGAAATCCTGCTCATCCTCCACGACCATGCCGCCCGCGCCAAGCGCGGCCAGCTGCTCGCACAGCGCGTCAATCTCCCCGCTCACCGCCGGGACGGAAACTTCAATCCACTGCATCTTCTGTTCCTCCGTATCGAAATCCTTTTTCCGCTGCTGTTCAGAATCCGTAGGGGAGGGGCTTGCCCCTCCCGCTTCGCCAATTGCTGATTATTTTCATATTCAATGCTTCATGCCGCTGTCGTCTACCGACAGCGCGGGATAATGCTGTGTCAATTCCGCCAGCACCGCGCGGATCTCCTCCGGCATTTTTGGCCGGAGCTGATGCACGCTCATCTGAAACAAAACCTGATAATCGCCCGTGATCCGCGCTGCGTCCACGCGGTAAACGCGGCGTTTTGGGCCTCTTCCGTCGGACAATCCATACGCCCACTCGGAATACAAGTATGAAGTGTTCCGCACGTCCAGCACGGTGCCGCGCTGAAAGAAAAAGGCGTAGTCCGGCGTGTAAATTCGCTCCTTCTGGCGCTTCGGTGCCGGAGCCGCCTGCAGCGCAGCAAGTGCGTCGGCGGGCTCCTCGACAGCGCCGGCGTTCCATGCCGTCCGCGCAATCCGAATCAGACACAGGCACGCCGGGATCACCAGCAGCCCCGTGAGCATCGTCGCCAGAAACACCAGCACATGCACGCCGCCGGCGACCTGGAGAATCAGCGCAGCGACAGACGCAACGAAGCCAAGCAAAATGGCAGCAGAGCAAACGCCCTTCCAAAGCATCCCGCCCCGGGACAGCGTGTCCCAGTAGATCTGCTTCGCCAATTCCCAATGCTCGCGCGTCATTGTAAATCCTTCTTTCGCATGTGATCGTCATGTCATTGCGAACCAGTGCGCACACTGGTGTGGCAATCCGTTCTCTAAGTGCGTCCTTTCAACCCATTTCTTTCGACCACGCGAAAGAAACGGGTTGAGCCCAAAGAAAGCGTGCAGAGGTGCGGAGGAAGGAACGCTTGGCGGTCGCCCGCGACACGAGGCGTCGCGTGCGCCGATGCTCACATTTCCGCCACTGAATGACGTTTTTTTCGCCAACCGCAGCACTTACGCGAGGGATCGCCGCGCTGCCTTTACAATGACTCAGTACGAAACTTGTTTTCTTGTTTTATGAGTGCTCAAATAACTCGATTCTGTCCGCTTCGTCAGCCAGCACCGCGCCGGTTTGCTTTTGCAGAAGGTTTACATAACCTTCAAGCGTCTCGCCCTTCGCGCGCAGGGCGCGGCAGCGGCTGTCGAGGTAGATGCTGCATTTATATCGCGCGTTCTTCGCCTCCTGCACGAGGTTCGCCGCCGGACTCTTGCCGTCGAAGGCGAGCAGCAGGGAAGACCGCCGCTTGAAAATCTCATAGGCGACGCTCTTGTAAACGCCGTTTCCGCTCGTCTCAATCGAGACGCGCACCGCGACGCCGGAGCGGCGCAGCCGCTCAGATTCCGCTGCCGTCAGTGCCGTCGGCACGAAGGCGAAGATGCGAAAGCGACCGTGATTTTGTTTCACCAGATACTGCTCATAGCCGCACAGCCGGTGGCCGATGACGAAGAACACCTTTTCCGGGTCGGCGCAGCGCAGCAGCTCGTCGATCTGCTTTAATGCGTCCGAGCGCATCGGCGCGCCCCTGCGGTCGCCGCTGAAGCTGCCGCCCGCCACGATGATCGGCGTTCCGGTCTCAGGCAGCGGCGCGATCTGCGCTTTCAGCGCGTCGGCGGAGTCCAGTCGTCCGCCGTCGCCCCACAGGTCCGCGCTGACCGGCGGCGTCGCGTCGATTTGATCCCGGTAATACGCCTCCACGTTCTCTGCGTCGAAGCGCTCCATTCTCGATTCAAATGTCGCCATGCTCTCGCGCACGATCTCCGCCTCGGCCTCGCGCATCTGACGAAGCTCACTGTGGCTCAGGCCGATGAGCTTTTCAAGGGACAGCTCCTCGTCAATGGAGTTTGTGCCGTAGAGCGCGCCGCCGTCTGTGCCCTGCACGCAGCGCACGCCCGCCGCGAGATAATCCTTCAGCGGGTGGCGGCGCAGATCGCTGAGGTTATTGAGCCGCACGTTCGACGTGATCTGAAATTCCAGCACCGCGCCGATCGCGTTGATCTCGCGCAGCAGCGCTTTTCCCTGCTCGGAGCGGAGATTCGTCGTGTAAAGCCCGTGACCGATGCGCAGCCGCGGCGGCGTCTGCCCGGGGGAGAGCGCCTCGCGCACGCAGCGGATGCTGTTTGCCACGTTCGCGCGCAGACTGTCGTTTTCGCCCGCGTGGATGCGGATGACAAAGCCGGGCACGTCCTGGGCCAGATGCACCAGCTCGTGCAGCACGTTCCGCAGCTCCAGAATGTCGTTGATCTCCTCGCCCACAATGTCGCTGCCCGCGACATAGGGATCCGCCGCCACGGCGCGGAGCGTGCGCAGGTTTTCGGCCAGATAGTCGTTCGGCGTCACGGCGTCGCGCACAATCGTCAGCGGCGTGCGCCGCATCGCCGCCAGAAACCGCAGCGTCACGCCCGTCTCCCGCCGCACCGCGGGCAGCACGGCGTGGATCTCGCGCAGGATGCGCGGGGCGTCGTGCGGCTTGCAGAGCCCCGTGTCGGAGATCTCCGCGTAGTCGATGCCCTGCCGCCGGTAGCCGCGCGCGATCCAGAGGAGCTTGTTTTGAAAGAGCGTGTTGTCCCGGTAGTCCGGGTTCTCCCGATCCATCAGCATCTGCCGCAGGATCGCGGCCACGTCCGCGTCCGGAAGCACAAAGTCCGATGCAATTTCATTCGGGCGCTCCGAGGTCACGCCCTTCGTGAACACATATCGATACAGATAGACCTTTTCCAGATCTGCGAACACCGCCTGCCCATCCTTCGGCACAGCGAGGGAGATGCGGATCTTCGCAATGTTGTAGGCCGCGTCTGCGGGATTGTTCAGGATCAGATCGGCAAAGTTCAGAAAACAGTGGTCGTCAATGCGCCGATCCAGGTATTTGCCCGTGAGTGCGCTGTCCGCAAACTGCCGCTCCGCCTCGGCGCGGCCGCGCGCGAGCACGGCAGCTTGCGCCTTGGAGCAGCGCAGGCCGAGCTTTTTGATGTAATAGAGCGGATAGCGGATCTGGTGCCGGATGCCGAGCGCAATGAGCACATCCGGTTCCAGATTGCCGTTCATGTGCGTGTGCAGGTCGGCGCGGAATTTGCAGTCGTCGAAGAGATACGTCTTCACGATCGTCTCCGCGACGCCCAGACGATAATCCCGCGTCTGGCTCATCAGCACCTTGGAGATCGACGGAATCGAGGCCTTCATCTCCACGCTCCCGTCCGGGAAGATGTTCGCAATCTTGGTGTTTCCCATGCGGAAGATGTAAAGCCGCCGGTTCTCCCCGTCCACATAGCAGGGGATCTCACCCCGGATGACCTTGAGACCGGTTTCATCCATCGTCAGCGGCAGGTCGCAGAGCCGCGCCAGATTTGTAATCAGGTTGCCCGAATTGTGGTTCGGCGTGCGCAGGAGATAGTATAGGCGCTCGCTCTCCATGGAGAGCTCCACCACGATGTCCTTTTCCTTGTCCAGATAAAACTGCCCGAATCGCTCCATGCGCGCACCTCCTCGTTGGTTCTTTTTCGTGATTGTACCATCCACAACACAAAATGACAAGGTTCGCTTTGGCGGAAAGTCACGGTGATTTTTCCGTCAAAACCGCGTATAATGGGAACACGCATGTTTCGGAAGGGAAGGATTGCCCTTGGAGAAGATCTTAGATCTCATTTTGCTGTTTTTTGTGTTTTCATTCGTCGGCTGGTGCATTGAGGTTGTGCTCAAGTACCGCCAGTATCACCGCTTCATCAACCGCGGCTTTCTCACGGGGCCGTGGCTGCCGATCTACGGCTCCGGCGCCGTGCTCATCACGGTCGCCATGCAGCTCGTCTCCCGCTGGGACGACGGCTACGGCACGACCTTTGCCGTCTCGTTTTTCCTCTGCGGCGCGCTCGAATACGGCGCGAGCTGGTTCATGGAAAAGCGCTTTCACGCCCGCTGGTGGGATTACAGCCAGAAGCCCATGAACCTCCATGGCCGCGTCTGGATCGGAAACCTGATCCTCTTCGGCCTCGGCGGCGTACTCATCTTCAAGATCCTCGATCCGCTGCTCCTGCCGCAGTTCGCGCGCCTGCGCCTGCCGGTGAAGGAGATCGTCGCGGGCGTGCTCGCGGCGGTGTTCATCGCGGACTTCATCGTCTCGCACTTTGTGCTCCAGCTTGTCAAGCACTCTGTCGAGCACAGCGAGGCGGACAACACCGAGGCCATCGGCAGGGAAGTGCGCCTGATGCTGCACGACCGCTCCATCTTCTACCGCCGCTTTGCCGACGCCTATCCGGAGGTCATCTATAAAACCGAGCGCGTGGCCCAGCGCATGGAGCGCGTCCGCGCCGAGACCGAGCGGCTGCGCCGTCTCGCCGAGCAGCGCGCCGAGGATATGGGCAGCCAGCTCGCCGCCACGCTCGAGCCGACCGCGCTCATCAAAAACGACCTGATCGAGAAGCAGGACGCCCTCATCCGCGCGCTCTATGACGATTCGACGGCCACGGACGCCCAGCGCGCCCTCAAGCAGGAGATCGACCGCCGCGCCGAAAAGCTCTCCGCCCGGCGTGAGCGCACCATTCCGCTGCCGTGACGGCTTGACTTTCCGGCAGCTGTCAACATATAATCAATTATTCCGAAGAAAAAGGTGAAAACAATGCTCTCTGATCTCAAAACCGTCGGCGTCATCGGCGCCATGAAGCCCGAGACGGACGCGCTCAAGGCCGCGCTCACCGACCCGGTGACTGAAACAATCAGCGGTGTGGACTTCGTCTCCGGCCGCTTTGGCAATGTGAAGCTCATCGTCGCCCAGTGCGGCATCGGCAAGGTCTTCGCCGCCCTCTGCGCGCAGACGATGATTCTGCGCTATCAGCCCGATTTCATCCTGAACATCGGCGTCGGCGGCTCTTTGAGCGAGCAGCTGAACATCGCCGACGTCGGCATCGCCCGCGCCGTCGTGCAGCACGATATGGACACCTCCGGCCTCGGCGATCCTCCCGGCATGGTCTCCGGCATCAACATCATCGAGTTTCCCAGCGACGAAACGCTCGTCGAGGGTCTCGCCGCCGCGGCGAAAGCCCTCGGCGTCCATACGCAGACCGGCGTCATCGCCTCCGGAGATCTCTTCGTCCGCGACAGCGAAACCAAGCGCCGCATTGTCGACAGGTTCTCCGCCATCGTCTGCGAGATGGAGGGCGGCGCCATCGCGCATGTTTGTTATGTAAACCATATGCCATTCTGCGTTCTCCGCGCCGTCTCTGATAATGGCGACGAGCACGCCGAGCGCGCCTACGCAAACGCCCTGCAAATGGCCTCTGACGTCGCGCTGAACGTCACCATGGCGTATCTCAAGACGCTGTAATGGCGTGCTGAAAACGTTGCTGTAGGGGAGGGGCTTGCCCCTCCCGCGCAGAACCGTCTGAACGGAACAGAAATATAAGGCGAATCCGCAGAATTTGAGCTCTGCGGATTCGCCTTTCGTTTGTGGTATTGAAAAACCGGAACGCCGGGAGGGGCACGCCCCTCCCCTACGAAGCGATTCTGCATTTGGTGCGCTGTCATGCAGCGCGCCTTTTTTACGACTGCGCCAAATTGGAGAGATAACCAATAATGTTATCATTGATCTCGCCCGTGAGCGCGCGGTTGTAGTTGCACAGGAACGTGCCGGAGATGAGACTCATCATCGCCTCGGCCTCTTTTTGGCCGACCTCCTCGCCGTAGACCGCGATCAGGCACTGCTCCATGATCTCGCGCCATTCGCGAAACTCCGCTGTCACCATCTTCCCGATCTCTTCCTTGTAGTGGCCGAGCACATAGGTCTGGGTCGTGGCGTTCGGGCGCAGCTCGCCCTCCGGCGCCTCGGCGACGTAGTGCATGAAGTCGTTCATGAATGCCAGATTTGAATCGTAATCCTTTCTGTCGTGAGTGGCGAACCAATTCATGCAGTGCTCGGTCATGTAATCCTTCGTGTATTTCACATACGTCAGGATCAGGTCATCCTTGCTGTCGAAATAGTGCAGCAGCTTCGGATGGCTCATGCCGGCTTCCGCCGCGATGTCCCGGAGCGAGATCGTGTCGATGGGCTTTTTCTCAATGCAGCGCTGGAAGGCCATGAGGATATCCATGCGCATTTTTTCTCTGTCAACAATGATAGGCATGGCTGCATTGTAGCACAAATTTACCAACTGGTCAACAAAAGTGTTGACAGCGAACCGGAAGTATGATACTTTTAATTTACCAAGTGGTAAACATAGATCAACCGGTAAATGATAACAGGAGGAACCGATCATGACACTCGAACAGGAGAAGAAAACAGCAAAGTTTCTGGACAGCCGTCTGGATGACAAAGCCGCTGCCGAGGTGGAGAAGTGGAATCTCGCCTTGCTCGGCCTGACGCTCGCGCACGACGCGGATCATATCATGCAGGCGAGTCGCTGGCATTATCACATTCCGCTGCAGCTGTGGGTCATCAATCTCGCGGTATACGTGCTGCCCACGGTCACGGAGTTCCTGGTCCGCAACAAGCGCGCGTCTTCCTTCAGCGCTGCCGCGATCGGCAGCCTGCTCACGACGGTCGCGTTTAACAAGGTGCACTTCTGGAAACCCACCACCGACGTCTGGGGCGTCTGGAACAACAACTATTTTAAGATCAACAAGGGCGTCTGGCACGAGGGTCAGTTCATCCAGGGCATCAAGTGGTATGACTGGGCGCTGCTGCTGGATCTGGTCGTGCTGTGCGTCCCGATGACCAAAAGAATGCTCGAGATGCGCCGCGAGCACAAGGAGCAGCTCGAAAAGTAAAACCGGCAGGCGGCAGAGATCATGGGAGCTCTGCCGCCTTTTCTGATGAGGGATCCAAAGATGAAAACAATCAATCTGACCATTCTCGGCATGGACTGCGCCGCCTGCGCCTCCACGCTGGAGCGCGTCATGAATCGGCAGAAGGGCGTTTCTCGTGCGGTGGTGAACTATACCGCCGGCACGATGGAACTGACCTATGACGACGCCGCGCTCACGCTCGAGGACGTGGTGCTCTTCGTGAAAAAGGCGGGCTTTCGCGTCCCGATGGAGGAGGCGGATCTCGCGCTCTCCGAAGGCACGGAGAGGGAAGCCGTGAAGAACGCGCTCCGCTCTGTCTACGGCGTCTGCGGCGTGGAAAATCGTCCGGACGGGAAGCTCATGGTCACGTTTCGCCCCGTGGGCGTGGACAGCCGCGCGCTGCTCGACGCCGTGCGCTCTGCCGGCGCGGACGCGGAGGTAGCAGATCTTCGCGCCGGGGAGGAATACTACCAGCTCGACACGAGAATGCGCCTGCTGCGGACGCTGGTCGCCTCCGCCGCGCTTACCGCGCCGCTCATGCTGGAGCTGCACCCCAAGGCGCAGTTTGCGCTCGGCACGGCGCTGCAGTTCGGCCCCGCGCGGTATTTCCACGCCGGCGCGCTCCGGAATCTTCGGAACCGCATCTTCGGCATGGATCTGCTCGTCTCGCTCTCGAGTTCCATCATCTGGCTTTACAGCAGCCATGTCGCGCTCACCAGAAAAAAGAATTTTACCCTCTATTTCACCTCGCAGGGCATCCTGCTGAGCCTGATCCTCTTCGGCAAATATATGGAGCAGGTCGCGGCAGGGGAGGCCGGCGCCGCCATCCGAAAGCTCCTGCGGCTCCAGCCTGCCTCCGCCATGGTGCGCCGGGACGGGGAGTGGAAGGAGCTTGCCACCGAGCAGATCCGCACCGGAGACGAAATCCTGCTTCGCCCCGGCGAGCGCGTTCCGGCGGACGGCGTTGTCCTGAGCGGCGTGTGCGCCGTCGATGAATCCATGCTCACCGGCGAGAGCATGCCCGTGGACAAGGCTTCGGGCAACAAGCTCGTCGGCGGCAGCCTGAACCGCTCCGGCTCCGTCACCTATCGGGCCACGACGCTCGGCAAGGACTCCGTTCTGCAGCAGATCGTCGCCATGGTGCGGCAGGCGCAGACGGAAAAGGCGCCGGTTCAGCGCTTTGCCGACGCGGTGGCGCAGTGGTTCGTCCCCGGCGTCCTGGCGGCGGCCGCCGGCACCTTCGCCCTCTGGTTCTTCGGTCTCAAAAAGGGCGATTGGGAGCGCGCGATCCTGAACGCCTGCGATGTGCTCACGGTCGCCTGCCCCTGCGCGCTCGGCCTTGCCACGCCCACGGCGCTCATGGTCGGCTCCGGCGCGGGCGCGGCGCGCGGCGTGCTCTATAAAAACGGCGCCGCGCTCGAAACCGCGTGGACGGCGGACGCCGTCGTCTTTGACAAGACCGGCACCCTCACCCTCGGCGAGCCGATGCTCACGGACGTGTGTCCGCTCCCCGGCGTGACGGAAGAAGATCTGCTTTCCGTCGCCGCCGCCGTCGAGACGCACTCCGATCACCCGATCTCCAGGGCCGTGACGGCACGGACAAAAGGGGATCCGGAGGTCACGGATTTTGCCTACCTCCCCGGACGGGGCGTCAAAGGCGTGATCGCGGGGGAGACCGTGCTCTGCGGCAACCGCGCGCTGCTATCAGAGCACGGCGTGTCGCTTGCGGCTTTGGAGCGGCTGCCGGACCTGAGGAAAGAAGCGAAAACGGAGCTCTGCGTCGCGAAAAACGGCAGGCTCCTCGGCGTGCTCGGCGTGGCGGACGTGCTGCGCGAGGATGCGCGTGATACGGTCGCCGCGCTCAAGGCGGCAGGGAAGGAGCTCTGGATCCTGACTGGCGATCATGAAGAAACAGCAAGGGCGATCGCGGCCAAGGTCGGCGTCGACCATGTGCTCTCCGGCGTGCTGCCGGAGGACAAAGCGCAGAAGATCAAGGATCTGACAGCGCAGGGGAAGACCGTCTGCATGGTGGGCGACGGCGTGAACGACACGCCCGCCCTCGCGGCGGCGGACGTCTCCGTCGCCATGGGCACCGGCTCGGACGTCGCCATCGAAGCGGCGGGCGTACTGCTCCCCGCCGGGAAACTCACGAAGCTGACCGAGGCATTTGGAATCTCGAAGAAGACCATGCGCGTCGTGCGGCAGAATCTCCGCTGGGCGCTCGGTTATAACGCCGTCAGCATCTCGGCGGCGGCTGCGGGTCTCCTGCATCCGTCCCTGTGCGCGATGGCCATGTCTCTGAGCTCCATCGGCGTACTGATGACGGAACCAATGAGGTCGGGTGTGGGGGGAAGATCGACTTCCCGGACCTTGTAGGAGTGGCTGAAGGATCTGGTCTCGCCGGGATACAGTGTGATGCTTGCCACCATTTCCGGCGCCTCGGATCCCCATACATCGTCCCAGACATCAACGACGACACTCTCTTTGTGCTTGCTGGTGACGGTAATGAGATAGTCGATCGTTTCACCGAGGGCATATCCTTTGGGATCAAGGGAGGTATTGTTCAGTTTCTTTTCAATGACGACGATTTCGCGCTCCTCCGGCGTCTCTTCAACAGGTGTGTTTACATAGTTGGAATAGGCGGTG
>JAFRDQ010000071.1 GCA_017411225.1 Oscillospiraceae bacterium | reverse complement strand
GGCATAAAAATTACAGGCCGCTTTAGCGGCGGCCTGTAACAGTAATGCGGTTGGTAAACTTTTCAGTGCGTCTTGAGACGCGGCCAGTAGCAGGCCCTTCTAGGGCCTCACAAACCACCAGTTCAACTGGTGGTTTTGATTGCATCATCACGAGCCAATCACTTTTTTGCTCAGCATCCATCGGAACGTGTCCGATACCTGCCCGCAGATCCATTCCTGCTGCTTTTTGGTGTAGGCATCCGGGATCGAATGGACGCGGATGCTCAGCAGAACCTTCGAATACCGGCACCAGGAGACCTGAAACGTTACGCGCTCGTCCAGCTTGTTCTGCAGGATTCTGAGATCATCCCAGAACGCGAACTGCCCATGCTTTTCCGACCAAACGAGCCGCAGCTTTCGCTTTTGCTGCGCCTCATTCTGAAAGATCAGCTTCACGCGGTCCATCCGCCATTCCTTGGGATAATACCAGGTCGTGAGCAGACTCGGGAAAAACGCCATGTCAGGGCGCGAGAACTTGTCCGTATACGAGATGTCCGTGCCGATGTCCTCCAGCGTCAGGACGCTGGTTTCCTCTCTCTGCAGAATCCGGTCCAGAACACAGGGATAGACGGTCTTCATGTCCCACAGCAGCGCGATCGCAAGGCCGACGCCCGGCAAAATCAGATAGGAATGAAAGTCCTTGTCCAAAGCGCCGATCAGGACAAAGAGCAGAAGAAACAGACCGAAGTCCAGCAGTCCCGCCGCGATGCCCTCGACCAGATACGGCTTCGTACAGCGCCGAATGCGGTTTGCCGAGCTCTTCGGATCTTCCTTCTTACTTTTTTGAGTTCCTTTCATGAAACGGTCCTTCAGTCGAAGATTCCTTCGATTAAACTCCCGAGCTCCTGCACGGCGGGCGCGTCGGGAAACTCCTCTGCGAGGATTGCGTGCATGGAGCGGTAGTACCACTCGTGCTGCGCCTTGTCCTTCTGGTGGAAGATCTCCCAGAGCCCGTCGCCCATTTTGGCGTAGTCCCGCGCCATCTCGCGCATGTTCGAGAGCTTGTCGCCGAGGGCGACCAGCTTTGCCTCGCGCGGAGCGGCTTTGAGCGTTTCGAGCGACTCCTCTTTTCGGATGCGCCAGGTCTCGCCGCGCGGGCGGTCGTCGCGCTTATCCTCGCTCTCGGCGCCGACGAGGGCGGCCACGCGCTCACCGAAGCGCTCCAGAATCTGCCCGGCGGTCGTGTCCGTGTCCTCGAGCGTGTCGTGCAGCAGCGCTGCGATGATCACGTCCTCATCGTCCGTCATCATGCTCACGGTCACCGCCGCCTCCATCAGATGCAGCACATAGGGTCGGTTTTTGCCCTTGCGCTTCTGCCCGTCGTGCGCCTCGGCGGCAAAGACCATCGCGCGTTCGATTCGTTCCATGTTTCTTTCTCCTTATATCTGTTCAGGCGTTCTCCAGCCAGTGCGCGTCGCGGTAAAGCGCGCGGCCGACGCCGATGAGGTCGGCTTTGTCCGCGGCAAGCAGCGCCTCGGCGTCCGCGATCGTCTTCACGCCGCCGGTGACCAGCACGGGCGTGTGAACGGCGGCCTTGACCTTTTCGCTCATCGTGGCGAAGTACCCGGGCTCTGGGTGCTCCGGCCGGACATAGCCGCACATGCCGCCCGAGAGATCGATGAGATCCACGCCCGCGGCCTCGAACAGCCTGCAGGCCTCGACTGCATCCTCCTCCGTCGATCCGCCGGGGAGATAGTCCGCCCCGCCGAGGCGCAGCGCGATCGGCACAGCGGGCCCCACGACCTTCCGCACGGCGGCGATCGTCTCCAGATGGAAGCGCAGGCGGTTTTCCATCGTCTGCACGCCGTATTCGTCCGTCCGATGATTCGTCAGGGGAGAGTAGAACTGGTTGAGCAGGTAGCTGTGCGCGCTGTGGATCTCCACGCCGTCGCACCCGGCTTTCACGGCGCGCTCGGCGGCGCGGGCAAAGGCGGCGACCGTCTCATGAATCTCCTCCGCGGTCATCTCGCGCGGCGTGCCGAGCTCCGCCTTGCGGGGAGAGGGAACGGCGCTCGCCGACAGATTCACGCCCGGCGTCTCGGGCTCGGCGCCGCTGCCGGCGTGGTTCAGCTGCGCAATGACGGCGCTGCCCGCCTGATGAATGGCCTCGACAAGCTCTGTGAGCCCTGCGATGCAGCCATCGTCTGCGATCGAGAGCTGCCCCGCGCTCGCGCGGCCCGCGGGGGTGATGAAGGCGTGCTCGAGGATGATGAGTCCCGGTGCGGAAAACTGCGCGCGGTCGCGATAATAGGCGATCAGATCCTCCGTGACGCGCCCGTTGTAGCTTTTCCCGGTGGCCATCGGCGGCATGACGAGCCGGTTTTTCAGCGTGAGTGATCCGATTTGAATGGCGTTTTGCAGCATGAAAAGCCCTCCTTTTTGATTATCATACCATAAAGCGAACACCTTTCCAAGTCCTGTACGCTTTTCTCGTTAATACTTTGACGTTTCTTGTCAAGTTCCATTGAATATGATATGGTAAAAAGAAGAAAGAAAGAAAAGAGGATATAGTAACATGTCATTGACTACCTTGTCAGAGCATGAGATCATCGCGACCCTCATTGCTCTGGCTCTTTTATTGGGCAGCGCTTTTGTCGTCGGCTCGCTGATGGAGCGCGTGAAGGCGCCGCGGGTCGTGGGCGAGATTCTCGGCGGTCTGATTCTGGGCGGCACGCTGCTGTATCATTTCTTCCCGGAGCTGATGGGCGGGATCTTTATGGCCTATCCCGAGGAGGGGAAGGTGCTGAACATCTTCTATCAGCTGGGGCTCATTTTCCTCATGTTCCTCTCGGGCTATAATACGCGCCTCGAGCTCGACCGCTCGAACGGCCGGGTCATTTTCTTCGTGTTCTTCGGCGCGACGGTGCTGCCCATGCTCGGCGCGATCCCGTTCATCCGCATGTTCGAGCCCGCCTTCATCGGCGAGATGGGAAACAAGATCTCCTTCGGTCTCGTGTTCACGATCGGCGTCGCCATCACGTCGATCCCCGTGATCTCCAAGATCTTCTTCGACATGGGCATCATGAACACCCGCTTTTCCAACACGGTGCTCACGGTCTCCACGTTTCAGGATCTGCTGCTGTGGATTTTGCTCAACGCCGCCACGCGCATTGCCGCGGCGGGGGAGCTGCGTCTGGTGGACATGATCGGCGTCGTCGCCATCACGCTCGGCCTCTTCGCCGTCGTGAAGGTCATTTCCGACCACACCAGGCCGCGCGAGCAGCACCTAAAGCCCATCACGTTCTATTCCGTGAGCTTTGTGATCCTCCTGCTCGTCTGCGCGGGGCTCTATACCGTCGGGATCAACATCATGTACGCCGCCTTCCTCGTCGGCTACGTGGTCAAGGCCGTCGCCGGCGTGGACACGCGCATCAAAAACGCGATGGACTCCCTCGGGAACTTCGCCTTCTCGTTTTTCATCCCGATCTATTTTGCCCTCGTCGGCATTCAGCTGAACCTGCTGCACAACTTTTCCTTCCTGCGCTTTGCGATCTTCTTTGTCATCGCCTTCGGTCTGGAGGGCATCGGCACGTTCCTCATGCTGCAGTTTACCGATCTGCGCGACGCCGTGAAGGTGAACTTCGCCATCACGATGAACGCCCGCGGCGGCCCCGGCATCGTGCTCGCCACGGTGGCGTATTCCTATCAGATCATCAGCGTCGAGTTTTTCACGGTGCTGATTCTCACCACCATGCTCTCCTCCCTGATTGCGGGCTACTGGCTGCGCAGCCAGCAGAAGAAGGACAGCACGATCTTCATGCGCCTGCGCAAGGGGGAGACGGACTGAATGCGGAAGAACAAAACATTTTATGAGAGCGTCCGCTGCGCCGTTGCGGGCATGATCTTCGGCTTTCGCACGGAGAAGAACTTCCGCATCTATTTCGGCATCGCCACGTTCTTCTTCATCGTCAACTGCCTGTGCCGTATCTCGCTCACGGAGCACATTCTGCTCATCATCTGCGTCGGCATGGCGTTTTCCGCCGAAATGCTGAACACCGCCATCGAGCACCTCTGCGATCTCTATACGACCGAGGAGCACCCGGAGATCCGGCGCATCAAGGATCTCGGCGCCGCGGCCGTGCTCATGGCGGGCAACGCATTTTTCATCATGGAGGGGATTTTCGTATGCCGCAGACTCTTCTTCTGACGATTCGGGACATGTATGTCAGTATGCTGCCGATCGTCTTCGGCGGCGTGCTGAACATGATCTTCGTCAAGACGCCGATCTATAAAAAGCACTGCGCGCCGATCGACCGCAGTCGGCTCTGGCGCGACGGAAAGCGCATCTTCGGCGACAACAAGACATGGATCGGCTTCTGGTCGATGGTGTTCTTCTGCATGGTCTCGCAGGTGTTCTGGGGCTGGGTGTGCAATCGCTCCGGCTGGAACGACATCCATGATCTCTACCGCGTGCGGGAAAACACCCTCGGCCTGAATGTCCTCACCGGCACGCTCTACGGCCTTGCCTACGCCCTCTTTGAGCTGCCGAACAGCTTCCTCAAGCGCCGGGTGGACATCCGCCCGGGCAAGACGGAGCGCTCCGCCGTCGGCGCGGTGTTCTTTGTCGTCGACCAGATCGACTCCCTGATCGGCGTCATGCTGGTGCTCATGGCCTTCTCCGGCATCTCCTTCGGGCGCTACCTCGGCTATCTCGCCCTCGGCGCCGGAACGCACATCCTCGTGAACCTCATTTTGTATTCCCTGCACATCAGAAAGAATCTTTGATCGGAGAGAATAAAATGAAAAAACCGTTCATTGGCGTCTACAATCTCGCCAACTGCGTCACCATGCTCGGCATCGCCGCCGCCGTCGTCGGCATCAGCTTTGCGGGCAATCCCCGCATCGCCATGCTCATGCTCATCCTGTCCGGTGTGTGCGACATGTTCGATGGCCGCGTCGCGCGCATGTTTCCGCGCACGGAGCTGGAAAAGAAATACGGCATCCAGCTCGATTCCTTTGCCGACACGGTCTCCTTCGTCATCTTCCCGGCGGTGTTTC
Source organism: Oscillospiraceae bacterium (assembly GCA_017411225.1). Classification (GTDB taxonomy): domain Bacteria; phylum Bacillota; class Clostridia; order Oscillospirales; family Oscillospiraceae; genus CAG-103. The sequence continues at coordinate 19,166 of JAFRDQ010000071.1, read as the reverse complement.
TCATCGCGCAGGGCCGCACGGTCTGGACCGTGCTGATCGCGATCGCCTATGTCTTCGCGGGCGTCACGCGCCTGTGCTGGTTTGACATTACGACCGACGGCAACACGAAGTATTTCAGCGGCTTTCCGGTCACGTGCATCGCGCTGTTTCTGCCGATGTGGTATGTCGTCGCGGCGATCGCGCGCTTCACGGTGCCGACGCTCGCCGTCGCGCTGACGCTGCTCGTGATGGCGGTGCTGTTCGTGGCGAACATCCGCGTCAAAAAGCCGAGCGGCAAGGCCACCATCGTTCTGGCGGTCATCGGTCTTGCGATGCTGCTCATCCTCCTTCTGGTCCGATGAGGATCTATCGCCGGGATACCGGCCTTTATGAGGAGGAGCAGGAGTTTCAGGCGGGGCTTCTGCGCGTTTTGTATGAGACCGTGCCGGGGCGCGTGCTGTTAAAGCTCGCGATCCAACCGGCGGTCAGCCGCCTCTACGCGCTCTGTCAGCGCGCGCCGCGCTCGAAAAAGAAGATCCGTCCCTTTGCTGCGCAAAACGGCGTCGACCTCTCCGGCTGGAGGGTCGATTCCTTCGGCAGCTTCAACGATTTCTTCACGCGGCAGCGCGTGAATCACACCTATGCCGCCGCCGATGAGCTCATCGCCGTGGCGGACAGCCGCCTCACGGCATACCCCGTCTCGGATAAACTCAGACTGCGCATCAAGCACAGCGAATACACCCTCCGCGAGATCGTGGGGGAGGACATGCCGCTCTCTCCGTTTGCCGGTGGCACGTGCCTCGTTTTTCGCCTCGCGGTGCAGGACTATCACCGCTATGTCTTCCCGGATGACGGCGAGACGGTCAAAACCGTCTCCATCCCCGGCGTGCTGCACACGGTGCGCGCCATCTCGGAGCAGGAGCGCGTCTATGCGCGCAACCACCGCGTCTGCACCCTGCTCGAGACGAAGCACTTTGGCCCGATGCTGCAGGCGGAGGTCGGCGCGCTCATGGTCGGCAGGATCCGCAACCACTCCGTCCGGCGGTTTTCCCGCCTGCAGGAGAAGGGGTATTTCGAGTTCGGCGGCTCGACGATCCTGCTGCTCGTGCCGCAGGGCGTCGCGATTGACGCGGACATTTTGGAGAAAACCCGCGAGGGCGTCGAGACAAAGGTCACCCTCGGAGAGAAGATCGGAAAAAGAGAGGATAAGAAAACATGCTGAAACGACTGAACATTTATTTCAAGGAGATGTATCCCATTCTCCCGCGCCTCGGCCTCGGTTATCTGATCGCGGCGGAGATCTATTTCATCGTGCTCTTAAACCACGGCGTCACGTGGGAGATCATCGCGCCGCACCTCGGCATTCAGGAGATCGTGCTGGGCTTTACGGTGTTCAGCTTCCTGTGCTGGCTGCGCATTGCGGATGACTTCAAGGACTATGAGCTCGACTGCCGCCTCTTTGCGCACCGTCCGCTGCCCTCGGGCCGCGTGACGAAGAAGGACCTGAAGATCTTCCTGTGCATTCTGATCCCGTTCACGCTGATTCTGAACGCCGTGTTCATGAACAACTTCCTCTTCTGCGTCATCCTCTATACCTACGGCTCGCTCATGGCCATCTGGTTCTTCCAGAAGTATAAGATCCAGAAGTCCCTGCCTCTCGCGCTCGTGACGCACAACCCCGTGCAGTTCATCATGAACATATATATCATCTCGTTCACGATCATCAAGTATAACGCGATCCTGCCCGAGGGCAGCAAGATCCCGGCGGTGGATCTGATCAACGCCTTCGCCTGCTTCACGCTCTATTTCCCGGCGCTCTACTGGGAGGTCTCCCGCAAGATCCGCGCCCCGCAGGACGAGACCGAATATGTCACCTATTCCAAGCTCTTCGGCTACAAGAAGGCCGCAAACTTCGCCCTCTTTGTCATCCTGCTCGATATTACGACGAACTTTGTCCTCGTCTGGAACCTCAATAAGATCAGCGTCGCGGTGCTCGCGGTCCTCGTCGGCTGGATGACGTGGACGTTCCAGCGCTTCAAGGCCGACCCCACGCGCTTCAAGCTCGTCACGAAGGTCGAAAACTACACCTATCTGCAGGAGCTGACCATGATCGCCACGATCGTCGTCTTCCTCATTGTGGGTAAGATCTGACCATGAAGGCAGACAATCTCGCGCGTATGCGCGCGCACGGCCTCCCGGTGCCGGAGTTCGCCGTGTTTTGCAGAAATGAACCCATCCGCCTCGACTTTTCCGGGGCGGAGCGTTTTGCTGTCCGCTCCACATTCGACGCCGAGGATTCCGCGTCGCTCTCCTTCGCCGGGCAGTTTGAGACGCTGCTGAATGTTCCGCGCAGCGACGTGCCGCAGGCGGTCGAGCGCGTGCGCGACAGCTATGCCAAGGGCGCCGCGGCGTATGCCAAAGCGCACGGCACGATGCTCGCGGACTCTGCCGAAGCGCCCGTCATCGTGCAGGCGATGGTGCCGTCGGAGCTCTCCGGCGTGCTCTTTACCTCGAATCCGACGGGGCTTCTCAACGAGCTCGTCATCGTCGCGGGGGAGGGGCTCGGCAACGCCGTCGTGGAGGACCGCGCGGACGTCACGACGTATTACTACCACAAGGACGATGCGCTCTATTACTTCGAGCGCACGAAGGACTCGCCGCTGCTGAGTGACGCCGTGCTCGAGCGGCTCGTCGCGCTCGGTCTCGAGACCGAGCGGCTCTTCGGCGCGCCGACGGATGTGGAATACGCCGTATCCGGCGGGGAAGTGTATCTCCTGCAGGCGCGGCCGATCACCACGCTCTCGGATCAGCCGCCCATCGTGCTCGACAACTCCAACATCGTCGAGAGCTATCCGGATCTCACACTCCCGCTCACGCAGAGCTTTGTCAAAGAGCTCTATTACCTGATCTTCAAGGCGCTTCTGGAGGAGACCACGCACCACAGCCCGATCCTCAGGGACCTCGACGGCGAGGTGCGCAACATGGTCGACATGTGCAACGGCCGCGTCTATTACCGCATCAGCAGCTGGTACGGCGTGCTGCGTCTGCTCCCGTTTTCCTCCCGGTTCATCCGCATGTGGCAGCAGATGCTCGGCGTGCAGAACCAGACCGTCTCGGCGACTAACCGGCGCATTCCCGCGCGCGTGAAGCTCACGATGACCGGCGCGCTCCTGCGCTGCCTGCTGCAGACGCCGCAGCGCATGGACGCGCTCGATGCGTTCTATGCCGATTTTGAACGGCGCACGCTCGCGCGCATTTCTGATCTGCTCGCAAAGCCCGGCCCGGAGCAGATCCCGGCGCTGCTCGCGGTCTACCGCGATATGCAGCGCGAGGTGCTCCCCAGATGGCACGTCACGCTCATCAACGACATGTATGCCTTCATGTTCACCTATCTAGCCGGAGCGAGAAACAAGGCCGCGCTCGCGGATATCCGCAATCTCGAGAGCATGAAGCCCGTGCAGGCCATCAAAGCCCTCGCCGAGCTCTGCCGCGAGACCGGGTTTGAAAGCCCGCGCTATCAGACCGCCAAGGCCGATTTCATCCGCGAATACGGCGACCGGTGTCTCGGTGAGCTCAAGCTCGAAACGCACACCTACCGCACGCATCCCGCGCTCGTGGATGAGTTCGTTCGGGGCAGACTCCAAAAGCCGCCGAAGCCGAGGCGGGCGGAGGCGGAGGCGAAAACGAAGGACGGCTTTCTCGTCCGCCATGCCAAGCTCGGCATCTATAACCGCGAGCGCTCGCGCATGAACCGGACGCGTCTCTTCGGCATGGCGCGCACGATCTTCCGCACCGTGGGCGATGAGCTGCAGCGGGAAGGCTGGCTCGATGACGCCGAGGACGTGTTTTATATCACGATCCCGGAGCTGGAGGAGGGAAAACCCGAGCGCTACCGCGCCTTTGTTCAGGCGCGAAAGGCGGACTACGCCATGTTCGCCGCGCTCCCGCCGTACAGCCGCCTCATTTTCGACGGGGAGATCCGCAATAAGCGCGTGCGCAACGCGCAGTTCGATCTCCTGCACAAGGCGGACGTGCTCACCGGCATCTCGTCCTCCATCGGCACCGTCACGGGCGAGGCCGTTGTCATTACGGAGCCGAATCTCTCCATTGACACGCATGATAAAATTCTCGTCACGCGCAGCACCGACCCCGGCTGGGTGTTCCTCATCGAAAACGCCAAGGGCATCATCGCCGAAAAGGGCTCGATGCTGAGCCACACCGCCATCATCACGCGCGAGCTGCACAAGCCCTCCATGGTCAACGTCCGGGACGCTACCAAGCGCATCCGCACCGGCGATATCGTGGAGCTGGACGCGGCAAACGGCGTCATCCGCATTCTGCAGGAGGCATAAATGCTGACTCTCTATACGAAAAACGATTCCTATCTCCGCCGCCGCTTTCTCGCGCTGCCGCCGGAGCTCTATCCGCCCGAGCGCCGGACGCAGGAGCCGAAGGCCGAGCGGCAGCTGCTCGAGGGCAGGCACCCGCTGAGCCCCTGCTTCGAGGTTTATCCCTTCCTCGCGCTGGACGGAGACCGCCCTGTCGCCCGGTGTCTGCTCACGGTCTATCCGGAGGACGACGCGGGATACGTCGGCTTCTTCGAGAGCGAGGACAACTATGAGGCCGCCGCGCTTGTGCTTAACGCGGCTTACGATCAGGCAAAGCGCCTCGGAAAGCGCCGCCTCGTCGGGCCGTATAACGCCTCGTTCTGGATCGGCTACCGCTTCAAGAGCGCGAATTTCCGCGATTATTTCACAGGCGAGCCGTACAACAAGCCGTATTATCCGCGCCTGTGGGAGCGCTGCGGCTTTGCGGTCACAGATCACTATTATTCCAACCACATGCGCGTGCCGACCGCGGCGGACGTCAGCCGCAAGGCGGTGAGGCGCCTCGAGCAGTTTCGCGCGAATGGGTACGAGTTTCGCAACCCGACCTTCTCCACGTTCGACGCCTGCCTGCGGGAGATCTACCATCTCCTCACGGCGCTGTATTCGACGTTCCCGGGCTATCAGCCGATCACGGAGGCGCAGTTCGCCGCGCTCTACGGCTCGCTGCGCTATGTCGTCGATTTCGAGATGGTGAAGCTCGCCTACAAGGACAACAAGCTCGTTGCCTTTGTCATCTGCGTGCCGAATTACGGCGTGCACACGGCGGGGAAGATCACCCTGCGCGACCTCCGGGAGATCCTTCGCGTCCGCCGTCAGCCGACGGAGTTTTCCATCCCCTATATGGGCGTCTCGCCCGAGCACGCCGGTCTCGGCAACGCGCTCTCGGAGCTTCTCAAGCAGGATCTCGCGCGCAAAAACTGCACGAGCATCAGCGCCTTGATTCACGACGGCAAGGTCTCCGGCGGGTTTTATAAGCTGCTGCTCACGCACCGGTCCGAATACGTGCTCATGGAGCAGGTGATCGAAGATGCCTGACGATCTCGCCATGCGCGTCTGCGCGGAGATCTGCCGCAGTGACGGGGTCAAAGCGCGGGAGATTGCGCTTCGCCTCGGCGTCGACCGGAAGGACGTATATCAGACGCTTTATCGCTCGCCGCTGCTGCAGGAGCTCTGCTGGCAGGATCGTGACGCCCGCTGGCACGGACTGATCCGGCAGGGGAGACCCCACGGCGGCCTGCAGGAGTTTTCGGGCTATTACGGGCTTGTGCGGGATTTTCTCGCTCTCAATGAGGAACAGTTTCTCGGCCAGCTCACCGAGGGCTGCTGGCGCATCGGGCGCAGCCTGACCGACACGCGCGGGCTCTTTCACTCCTTCCGCGACGCGCGCGAGACGATGCTTCGCCTCTTTTCCGACCTGCGCGAGATGCTCGGCGACGCCTGTCTCGACTGGGAGATCGTGTTTGAATTTCGCCTCAAGCGCGGAGCGCATGTCCGCATCTATGCCGATGTGCTCGTCATCACGGAGGAGAAGGTCTTCTCCCTCGAATTCAAGATGAAGGACGCCATCGATCCGGAGGAGATTCGGCAGACGGCGAAGTATGTGCCGTATCTGGAGATCGTCTTCGGCCCAAGGTACGAGGTCATCCCCGTGCTCGTGCTCACGGCGGCAAGCGAGCTCTTTCGCTTCGAGCCGATCGGCCGGCGCGACATGGTGCTCCCCGTCGCCTCGGGGGATGTGCTGTTCAACGTCTTCGATGAATATCTTGGCTTTCTGCAATAAAAACAGGACTGCAAGCGCAGTCCTGTTTTTTAATATCCTCTCGCCGCTTTGTCTTTCCCGACGCCGCAGCCGGGGTTTCTCAGCAGGCAATTGTGCTGGCACCCGCCGCAGTGGTCGGATCGCTCCGTCACGCGGATGCGCTCGCCGGGCTGGATCGCGCCGCTTTGCGCGCGGCGGATGACGCAGCGGCGCTTTTCCAGCGCCCGCAGCAGAAAGCGGAGGACGTTCGGCGGCGCGACGATGACGCAGTCGACCTGCGATTTTAACTGCGCCTCGGCGACAAGATTCGCCCGCTGTTTCACCTCGCGGGCGGATTCCCGGGCATTCCGCAGTCCGAGCCGCCAGAGCAGCCCGCCGTCCGGCGCCTCGTTCAGCCGCGGTTCGACCGTAATTGTGCCGACGTCCTGAAAGACGGCTTTCGCGAATTCCATGCACTCGGGCGCAGCATAGACCGGCCTTCCGGCGGCGGAGATCGGCGCATTCTCCGCGCCGGGGCAATAGATTGCAATCATCATATGGGCTTACAGCTCCCTCGTCGGGCGCTCGCAGGCGCCGTTGTGGCAGCGGTAGTACATCGCGCCGCCCTCCGGGACCGGATAGTCCGCCGTGAAGGGCGCGAGCTGCGCAAGTGCTTCCGCCGTCTCCGGTGTTTTCAGCAGCACGGTCAGATTCTGCCGCGGCTCGGCGCGAAGGTAGTCCGTCAGTGACTCCGGCAGCTTCCTCGCGCAGACGACCAGCTCCTCCGTCGGCTCGAGGTATTCGAGCATCGCGAGGAGAGACACGCAGCAGGAGGCGGGATAGCGCTCGATCGCGCCCGCGAGATACCGCAGCTGATGTTCCTCCGCCTCGATGAAGCGCGCCTCGCCCGTGAGCCGACCGAGCCGCGAGAGCACGAGCGCCGCCATGCCGTTGCCGGAGGGGATCGCCCCGTCCTCGAGATCCTTCGTGCGCGTCAGGAGCTGCTCGCCGCGCTCGCTGTAAGGGTAAAAGCCGCCGCGCTCTGCGTCGAAAAATTCCGCCAGAAGCTGCTCTCCGAGCGCGATCGCCCGCTGCAGATACGCCGTCTTGAACGTGGTCTCATAGAGCGCGATCAGGCCCCAGGCGCAGAACGCGCAGTCCTCGAGCTTGGCGTCAAAGGCGGCCTCGCCGTCGCGCCAGCGGGCGAGCAGGCGTCTGTCCGCGCCGCGCAGGTTCGTTTCGATGAAGTCCGCGGCCTGTTCTGCGGCCTTGATCCAGTCCGCGCGGCCAAAGACCAGCCCCGCCTTCGCGAGCGCGCCGATCATGAGCCCGTTCCACACGGTGAGCACCTTGTCGTCCCGGTGAAGCGTTGTGCGTGTAAGGCGATATTCCCGCACCTTCTCGAGCGCGGCAGCCTCCCACGCGGGCGCAGTCTCCCAATCCTCGGTCCCAATCAGGTTCAGAATGCTCTTCCCGTGGAAATTGCCCGCCTTTGTCACGCCGTACCGGCGGCAGAAGGGCAGGGCGTCCATGCCGAGCAGACGGCTGAGTTCCTCAGGCGTGAAGAGATAGTATTTCCCCTCCTCGCCTTCGCTGTCGGCGTCCTGTCCGCAGCAGAAGCCGCCCATCGGATCGCGCAGCTCGCGCAGAACATAGTCCGCCGTCCGGCGCACGATGGAGGCATACCACGCCCGCCTGGCTTCCTGATGCGCCTCGGTGTAGGCGAGCAGGAGCAGGGCGTTATCATACAGCATCTTTTCAAAATGCGGCGCGAGCCACTTCACGTCCGTGCTGTAGCGCGAAAAGCCGCCGCCCGCGTGGTCGAAGATCCCGCCGCGGCTCATCTTTTCCAGCGTCAGCTCCGCCGCCCTCCGCGCGTCCTCGTCGCCCGTGAGCCGTGCCCAGCGCAGGAGAAAGATCAGATTGTGCGGCATCGGGAATTTGTTTGAGAACCCCGTCCCGCCCCAGATCTTGTCCGTCCGGCGCACGAGGGATTTTGCCCCCATTTCCGCAAGCGATCGGCGCGGCGTCCCGGGCGCGGTCTCTTTCGAGGCACGCAGGTGCTTTGCAAAGGCGTCGCCCTCGTCCAGCAGCTTTTTCCGGTCGTCCCGCCAGAGCTGCTTTGCGGTTTCAATGAGACCCATCAGCTCGTTTCGCTTCAGATACGTGCCGACCCAAAAGGGCTTTTGCTCCGGCGTCATCAGCACCGTCAGCGGCCAGCCGCCCGAGCCCGTCGCGGCGACGCAGGCCGCCATATACACGCCGTCCACGTCCGGCCGCTCCTCGCGGTCGACCTTGATGCAAATGAAGGTCTCGTTCATGGCCTGCGCGATCGTCTCGTTTTCAAACGACTCATGCGCCATCACATGGCACCAGTGGCACGTCGAATAGCCGATGCTCAGAAAGATCGGCTTGTCCTCGCGTTTTGCCTTCTCAAAGGCGCTCTCACCCCATGCCATCCAGTCCACGGGATTGTCCTTGTGCTGTAGAAGGTAGGGGGATTTTTCATATTGCAGCTCGTTCATGGCGCACCTCCGATCAAATTAATCTTAGCATGCCCAAATTTTCCCGTCAATGCAAAACAGGAGGCTTTTGACCTCCTGTTTAAAACCACATTTTGTAATAAAACCAGTGAGGAACGATGCGGATCGTGGTGCCGCTGTTGCCGAAGCCGTCTGAAAACTCCCATGTGTCCGCGTCCTTCGGATAAAAGACGCCGTCCACATTGTCCATCAGCGCAGGCTTGTCATCCGGCGCGTAATAGAATCCGAAATACGCGCTGGACGGCGCAATGCCGATGCCGTCCCAATAAAACTGCACGATCGGCTGCTTGCCGTCATAGACGCCCTCGATCTCCGCTTTCCCAAAGCGCTTGTCCTGATTTGTTCCGGCGATCTGCCCCTCCGCAACGGCGGTGAGCGCATCTTCGTTTTCATACACGAACCGGAAAATCTGCTGCTTCAGCAGCGACTCATGAACCATGCCGGAAATGCGCAGAACGCGCGGACAGCCGTAGAGAACCAGCGGCATCATCAGGATCAACAGGATGATTACCAAGACTTTTTTCATATTGTCACCAGAAATGCAGCGCCGTCAGCGTCACCGCGCTGAAGATGACCCATGCGCGGAAGGTCTCCTTTCGGCGCAAGATCGACCAGATCGCGCAGAGACAGCCGAAGGCCAGCGAGCAGATCAGCCACGCGCTCTGCAGCCGCAGCGGCGTGAAGCCGAAGCAGTCGATATAAAGCCAGAGCTTTGACGCCGCAATCACGGCAAACAGCAGACTCTCCGCGAGCAGGACGATGGAGATGATCTTGAGACCCCTGTGCGTCCAGACGGTCTCACGGCTCATGCGCGTCACGGTCCAGAGCAGCGCGAAGTTTACCGCCATCAGCTTGCAGAGCTCGAAAAAGCCCTGTCTGGCATAGCGCGAGAGCGTGTAGCCCGTCGGGAGACTGCGCGTAAACGCCCCGAGCAGATATCTCGCGTGCAGCGCGAAGAACACCGCGTACAGCACGCAGAACGCCGCCGTGAGCCCGACCCAGACCACCGTCGGCACCTTGCGGATGGATGCGAGAAAATCGTCGATGCCCTTGACGTGCGCGGCCTTGTCCTCGGCCTTGATCCGCCCCGTCCCGGCGATCAGCCCGAACAGCCACGCGCCGACGGGCAGACTGAAGATCAGAGAGCCAATAAAATCTTCAAGCCCATCCCACTGGAAGGTGAAGCTTTTCAGAAACATCGCAAGCGCTCTCCTAAAGTGCGTGTCTGCCCCGGCGAGAAGTCGGAACGCGATCACGAAGAACACTGCCGCGATCACGAGCGCGAACACGCTCCAGCCGATCGTCTCGGGCTTCGCCCTGCGCTGAGTCGGCTTTGCCTGCCGAAGACCGTAGAACAGGCAGCGGATGCGCAGAAAGAAGTTGGCAAACGGCGTCACGAAAAAGCCGAACACCGCGTCCGCCGGGAGCAGCCGCCCGGTTTTTCCCTCCATCAGCGCGCCGCTCCGGCTGAGCACCCACCAGACGAACGCCAGATGGAGAAACAGCATACTCTGCGCGCTGTTCCAGACGCTCGAGCGGCCGAGCAGAGCGCCGGCCTCAATCAGCGCGAGGCAGCCCAGCCAGAGCCACGACTCCGCGCTGCGCTTTGTGTTCCAGTGCAGCGCCTCCGTGACGCCGATCAGCAGCACGGTAAAAACGATCAGCCATGCGGCGTCTTTGTTCGATTCAAAGGCGAGAAACAGGTAATGGTCGCTGTACAGATACGCTGCGACATACATCGCGAGCGCCGTCCAGATCTCCCGCCGCGAGGCGGTAAACGGCGTTCGTTCCGGTAGTCCCTCAAACGGGGAGGGAACAGTCCAATCGGGAAGATTTGTCATGATTCAGTCCTCCACGAACTCCAGCAGATCTCCGGGCTGGCACTCAAGCGCATGGCACAGCGCCATCAGCGTGGAAAACCGGATGGCCTTGGCCTTGCCGGTCTTCAAAACAGAGAGGTTCGCCGGGGTAATGCCGACGCGCTCTGCCAGCTCTCCGCCGGAGATCTTGCGCCGCGCCATCATCACATCGAGATTCACGCGAATTTCCATGCCCGTCCCTCCTCAGATCGTGAGATCCAGCTCATTGCGCATCTCGATCGCCTGCCGAAAGACGCTGCGCACAATGCGCACGATCAGCGCCATGAAAGCGGAGGAGAGCGCCAGCACCAGAAACGCGAGATAATACGTGCTGCTCACAAGCGTGATGACCGCCGCGGCGACGCAGGCGTCGCTGATGATGCGCATGATGCGCACGTTTTCATCGTCAAATACGCGGTTGTCCTTGAGATTGCACAGCAGCCGCCAGAGCCCCCACAGCGCCGCCCACGCCGCCGGGGAGCAGGCATAGAGACTGCAGAGCAGATATTTGTGCGTCTCGGGGGGCATGCCCCGCAGCGAAACAAACCACTTGGCCAGCCACCAGCCGCCGATGTCGAGCGTCAGCAATAGCAGCGCAAAGAGGATCACGCAGATCTGGGAGAGGAAAATGCTGTTGTTCTTCTTTGTTTGGTTCATCGGTACCATTCCTTTCGTGCACGGTGACAGGATAGCAGGGTGAATATTGTTTGTCAAGACAAAATTATCGAAAAACGATAAAAACCAAGAATGAAAGAGGCAAATCCACCTTCTGATGGATTCGCCTGGTATCTTGATTCAGCGCCGTCCGGAAAGGCAGAACGGCAGCTCCATGCGGTTGGCCTCGAGCAGCGCCTTGTCGCGCAGAATCTCATCCGCGCTCCCGTCGGCGACGAGCTGACCGCCGGAGAGCAGCAGCACGCGCGAGCAGGTGTCGAGAATCATGTCGAGATCGTGCGAGGCGATGAGCTTGGTCATGCCCATGCCATTGATCGCGTGAATCACCGTGCGGCGGTTGCAGGGGTCGAGCGCGATGGACGGCTCATCCATGAGGATTGCCTTCGGGTCCATGGCGAGGATCGTCGCGATTGCGGCCATGCGCTTTTCGCCGCCGGAGATCTTGTGGTTGTGGCGGTATTTCAGCTCCGTGAGTCCCAGCTGTGCGAGCACGGCGTCGACCTTCTGCTCGGCCTCCTCCTTGCTCAGCCCATAGTTTCTCGGCGCGAACATCATGTCCTCATAGACCGTGGGCATGAACATCTGGCTGTCCGAGTCCTGCAGCACGAAGCCGAGCGTGCGGCGGATCTGCGGCAGAGACTTTTTCTCCACGCGCACGCCGTCCACCAGAATCTCGCCCTCTGTGCAGGGGAGGAGCCCCAGCAGCAGCTTCATGATCGTGCTCTTGCCCGCGCCGTTGGCGCCGATCAGACCGACCGCCTCGCCGGGGGCGATGTGAAACGAGACGCCGCGCAGCACCGGCGCGTCCACCTCATAGGCAAAGGATACATTGTCAAAGGTAATCATAGCGCACCTTCAGGTAAAAAGATTTCCGAGCAGCTGGGGCAGATCCCAGCACCTCGCCGCGGCGAAGAACGCCGCGCAGCCGAGCGCGAAGGCCACCGCGCCCGCCGTGCACTTCGGCACCTCGGCATAGTAAAACTCGCCGCGAAAGCCGCGCAAAAGCATGCTCTCATAGAGATCCTCCGCGCGGTCCATGCTCCGCAGCAGCAGCTGGCCGAGGAAGCTGCCCCAGGCGGAGATGTGGATGCCCTTTTGTCCCGGCGCGCGCAGATGATACGCGTCCGACATGACGGACACCTCCCGCAGCATCACCGCCACATAGCGGTAGGTGAGCAGCAGCAGCGTCACGAGCAGGCTCGGCACATGGAGCTTTCGCAGCGCCGCGCAGAGCGAGTCCATCGGCGTCGGCGCGATCAGCAGGAACGACGCCATGAGCGCGAACACGCCCTTGAGCATCAGCGTGATCATCGAGACCACGCCGCCGGAGACCGTGATGCTTCCCAGCTGCAGCAGCGGCGCGCGGTCATAGAAGGGATTCAGCAGTCCCACCGCGCAGACCAGCGGCAGCACGATGCGCAGCTTGTAAAAGCACGTCCGCACCGGAATGCCGCTCAGCTGGAACATCAGGATGGGGAAGAGCACCATCACCGCCAGCGCGCTCAATTGATATTTATGAAAGGAGACCACGCACAGAATGTACGCCAGTGTGATCAGCAGCTTCACCAGCGGGTGCATTCGGTGGATGGGGGAGTCCTGCGCCGCGAGCGCGTCCATTTCGCGAAATTCGTCCAGCGCATGGTTGATTTTGTCCATATCGATCCGTCCAAAGTAAAATCAGGGACATCCGGGCGGATGTCCCTTGAGACTGTCAAAGAACATGGTTCTTTGACAGTCGAAGGGATACTCGCGCTCCATCGCCCTTCGGTTGGTCGGCGCGAGGGCGCGGCATCAGCCGCGCCTCATGGAGATTTTCCGCCGCACATGTCGCCGGAAAATCGAATTGAATTGGATTCGCGGCATCCGAGCCGCGAACTCTGCGAGGCTTTTTTGACAAATTGCAGGGACATCCGGGTGGATGTCCCTTTAGGTATCAGATCATATTTTACTGCTTTTGACCATTCTTTTTGCGGAAGAATCCGCCCACGAAGCAGATCAGCAGCACCAGCGCCGCCACGATCGCGCTGCCGACGAGACCGGAAACCGAGGGGCCCGCCGCGCTGTCGCTGTCCGAGAAGGAGGAGTCCGGCAGGAAGGAGGTCTTCTCCTGAATGCCGGCGGCCTTGTCCGCCGCCGCGCTCTGCACGCCGAAGTCGTCCTCGTTCAGCCCCATGTTCTCGCTGTAGCCCGCCTCGCTGTTGCCGAAGAGGGACCATTCGAGCCCGTCCGGGTTGGAGCTCGCGAGCAGGGAGAGCCCGCCGCCGACGAGCGCCGCCGCCACCGCGAGCACGACGATCGTCGTCGCGAGAGAGCCCTTGCCCTTCTCTGCGCCGGGGTGCACATCGCGCAGCAGCTCCGGCCGGGATTCATACACGAACAGCAGCACCGCCGTTGTGATCAGACCCTCGATCAGACCGATCGCCAGATGGATCGGCAGCATGACGCCGAGGAAGGTGCCGAAAGGCAGCTCCGTGATGCCGGAGAGGCTTGTCTCGAGCACGACGGAGAACGCGCCGAGCAGGAGCGTAATCACGCAGCCGAGAATGGAGGCGACGATGATTTTCGTGCGCCCCGCGGCCTTGGCTCCCATGCCGGCAAAGAGGTTCGAGCGCATGATCGGCCGCCAGATCAGATAATAACCGACAAAGCAGCCGTAAAACGCCATGTTCCACACGTTCGCGCCGAGCGCGAGCAAGCCGCCGTCGGCGAAAAACAGACATTGGATCGCGAGGATCACGATCATGGAGAGAAAGCCCGCCTGCGGGCCTAAGAGTCCCGTCAGCAGCATGCCGCCGCACATGTGGCCCGAGGAGCCGGTGCCGGGAATCGTGTAGTTGATCATCTGTCCCGCGAAAACGAGTGCCGCGGTCACGGCCATCACGGGGAGCTTCTGCGTCTCATCGTCCTTGCGCAGCTTGTGAACGCTCACACCGGCGGCAGTGCCGGAGGCGACATACATCGCCGCGGCGACGGTCGGCGCAAGCAGAGCGTCTGCCATATGCATAAAGCAGGCCTCCTTTTATTTCTTTACTGTGCTAATTGTAACCCAACCACACGTCGCAAACAAGCCGGGGTGGGGGGATAAAAAAGTGCACAAAAAATATTGTTAATATTTATACAAATATAACAAGTGCTCAACTGTGGTTGACAATCTTCTTTTTGCTTTGTTATACTAAAGAGCGAAATTGCAAAGGAGGGGTGCCGCATGAAGCTCGGCCTCTGTCAGATGCCCGTGACGGCGGACTTAAAACAAAACCACGCCGCCATGCGGGACATGGTGCAAAAAGCCGCCGCACAGGGCTGCGACGTGGTCTGCCTGCCGGAGATGTGGCCGTGTCCCTATGAAAACGCGGCGTTCGTCGCCTATGCCGAGCCGGAGCGCGGCGAGACGTGGCAGGCGCTGCGCGATACCGCGGTCGAGTGCGGCGTGTACCTCGTCGGCGGCTCGATGCCGGAGCAGGAGGGGGAGCGCATTTATAATACGTGCTTCGTCTTCTCGCCTAAGGGGGAGCAGATCGCAAAGCACCGTAAGGTGCATCTGTTTGATATCGACATTCCCGGCGGTCAGCGCTTCATGGAGTCCGATACCTTCACGCCCGGCGATCACTTCACCGTCTTCGATTCCCCGGGGGGGAAGCTCGGCGTCGCCATCTGCTTTGATATCCGCTTTGTCGAGCAGTTTCGCGCCATGGCGCTCATGGGCGCAAAGCTCGTTTTAGTGCCCGGTGCGTTCAATCTCACGACCGGCCCGGCACACTGGGAGCTGTCCTTCCGTATGCGCGCGGTGGACAATCAGGTCTTCACCGCCGGCTGTGCGCCCGCGCAGGACATGACCGCCTCCTATCACTCCTGGGGGCACTCCATGATCTGCGATCCGTGGGGGCGCGTGCTCTGCTCGCTGGAGGAGGAGCCGGGCCTGCTCGTGCAGGAGCTCGACCTTGCGCAGGCCGACGCGATTCGCGGCCAGATCCCCATTTTGAAAAACCGCCGGACGGATCTCTACCGTCTGGATTACACTGAATAGGAGAGAGTACCTTGAAAGCTGTCTATTTCATCTGCAACAATCACGATTGGGGCCACGTGTCCTTCCGCGTCTGGGATCTGCTGGAAAAGGAGGGCTTCTTCGAGCAGAAGGCCGGGTTCCAGTTTGCCGGTCAGGACGTCATGAAGTGCGAGCGGGACGGAAACGAGTTCTTCTTCGCGCCCACGGACATTGCCCTCTGCCTCGACTATCCGCGCTTCCTCCCGGAGATGAACGCCCATTTTTCCGACGCCGACATGTCCGGCATGGTCACCTGGCACGAGGGCGGCAACGCGCCCGATAATGTCCTCACGGTGCATTCCCTCGGCGACATGGCCTCCGGCTGTTTCGGCAGGGCCAACCCGCGCTATATGCGCAATCTCCTCCTCGCCTTCGAGCGCAACCGCGTCGAGCTCAGTCTCGAGCAGTATCACGTCGCCACCGAGGCCACGCACTGGTCCGGCGTGCACGACGGGCACGGCGATCCGTCCCTGCTGCTGCAGTTCCCGGTGCCGATGGTCGATATCGAGGTCGGCAGCGCCCCCGTGAGCTGGGATGATGAGACGGCCTGCCTCGCCCTCGCCCGCACGCTCACGCACGTGTTCGACGATGACGGCAAGCAGGTGCACAATCTCCTCTGCGTCGGCGGCGTCCACTTCGAGCCGAACTTCGCCGAGGCGGCGCTCCACTCCTGGGGCGACGAGGCCTTCGGCGTCACGCACTGCCTCGCCAACCAGTGGCTTGTCTCCGGTGAATATGAGACCGAGGCCGGCTTCGAGCGCGCCAAACAGTGCGTCGAGTCCATCGAGGGCGGCATCGAGGCCATCGTCTTCCACGACAAGATGAAGGGCTGCTACAAGGATCTTGTCCGTCAGCTCGGCGCGCACTACAACGTGCCGATCTACAAGCACCAGCGCATCCGCTCCCCGGAGACAATGGAGTTTGCGGTGAAATAAACAGGGTGAAAGACTTCCAATACCATTACAGAATCTCAAAATACGATCCGGCTTTTCGTATTGATGGGGTCTATCAAAAGGAAGAATGGACCTCCTATTCTGATATCGGCCGGTGTTTTGACGGGATCGTGTTTACCGAAGCGGACTATTGCCGCACTGAAAACCAGTACCTTCGGTTCTTCCGCCGGATTCTTCGGGAGACAAACACCGATCAGGTCAAAATCGCAAAGCTCGAGCGATATAAGCCGGTGCTTTGGCGCCGGGGACAAATGCTCTGCGGTGAGCGGCTGGAATCGTTTTTCCGGGAATGCCTGCGCGAAAAATGCTGGGGCAGGTTGGAAAACGACGCGCTCGCGTTCGAGTTTGGGTATGATTATTATCTGCATCTGGCATGCGGCGTCGATCGCGAGACCGTGGAGTCTGCTGTGAGAGAAGAAGGATTGTTTTTGGAAGAATGGCATCCGTTCTGAAAGAAAAACAGCGCGGCTGTATGCAAATGTAGGGGAGGGGCTTGCCCCTCCCGTGCAGCATCATTCGAATCAATTAGAAACATAAGGCGAATTCGCAGAATTGGAATACTGCGGATTCGCCTTTCATGTATGGTGTTGCAAGAACGGAACGCCGGGAGGGGCAAGCCCCCTCCCCTACGTCACGATCTCCGTACATGGTGCGCTATTTTGCAGCGCGCCCATTTTTTGTTTTAACGTTGCCTCTTGGAACGTCTTTCTTGTCCAGCATCATCGTGAAAAACTCCAAATTCGTGCTGAACGGGTCTATCAGCATCCAGCTGTTTCCTTTCAGCTTTACATAGAGAGCCCCTAACCACTCGCGTTCGCAATAGTATGCAACCTCATTATAACGGATCCTTCGTTTTCGAAACAGCGTGTGATCAAAATAGTCTTTGCTGCGGTAAACATCCAGGCTCCACAATAAGCTTTGCAGCAGGAAGGCAGCGCTGAACGCAGCAAAAAGCCAGAAAATCATTTGAACCCACCACGTTCCGCCGATCGACCACGGCGGATCGATCCATATGATGATTAGGCAGAGCATCCAAAACATCACGGAAGCCGCGCCGATCCAGAGATAAACGACCGGCATACGAACGACAACATGCTCCTTTTCAAGGTTTTCGAGGATATCACCGGTGTTTTTTCTCGTTACTGCAGCGATAATCGAGGACACAGCAACAGAGGAGAATAAGATCACTGCAAATATATGTATGATATTCAATGCCATGTCAGCTCCCATAAACACCTCTGATTGGATGAATGTTAATACTTATATTGAACCAAAATGCCGTTGTCTGACAGGAACGATACCATTTCGGCTTCATCCACCACAGGAACGCTGTGTTTTTGTGCCTGAAAGTCGCCGGATGATAAATGGATCACATGAAACCGAAAGAGATGATACATCACGTTTGCCTGTTGGCTGACCAGATACTTCACGCCGAAATTGAGGCAGAGCACTTTTCTGCCCTTGGGGCCTGACTCATCCTGCTGAATAAACGCTTCTGTCAGCAGATCCCATGGAATGTGATTTGTAAACAGCAAGAAATGCTGATGAAGCCCCTTGTTGTTCAGCGTATAATGCATCTGGGCGATCCCAGTCATCGCCAGCAGGCCGACGAGTGCAATGGCTGAAATGCTAATCATATCACGGTTTGCGGAAAACGCATCCCGGGAGCGAATCAGAATGCCGAGTATCACGAAATCAATCACAATCGCGGCGATCACCAGATTGCGATTGCGCGGAACTTTGATATCTTTCATGTTTTGCTCCTCTTTAAAATTGGTCGAATGATGGTCATGACGATTGCACTCCGTTTTGCACGTTTTCAGGAGCTTCCCTATAAAATAATTATAAATGTAAATATATGAATAATCAAGAATCGGATGCATCTTTGCATTCTCGGATTTGCCGCAAAGTGATTGACACGCCGCGGTTTCTCTGATAGAATATCTCAGGCTGTGAACGGGAAGAGTACGCCCTTCCTCCGGCGCAGAGAGGCTCCCCATGTGCTGAAAGGGAGCTGCCGGACAGAGCGGAACGTGCGCCCGGGAGCCTTGAGGGGAGGAAATGCCCCTCCGCATGCGCTGCGTTACCGGCGCCCACGAGTGAAAAACGAGAGTGGAACCGCGATTTTTCGCCTCTCATGCCTAGCGCATGGGAGGCTTTTTGTTTTGTATTTTAATGAGGAGGATTTCCTATGAAGCTTTTTAATTCCATGACGATGCAGAAGGAAGAGTTTGTCCCCATCGAGGAGGGCAACGTCCGCATGTACGCCTGCGGCCCGACGGTGTATAACTACATCCACGTCGGCAACGCCCGCCCGATCATCATGTTCGACGTGCTGCGCCGCTACTTCGAGTACCGCGGCTACGACGTCACCTTCGTGCAGAATTTCACCGACGTTGACGACAAGATCATCAAGCGCGCCAACGAAGAGGGCATCACCTCCGACGAGGTTGCGAAGAAGTACATTGACGAGTACTTCGTCGATGCGCAGGCGCTCGGCGTCAAGGCTGCCACCGTGCATCCGAAGGCCACCGAGAACATCCAGCAGATCATCGACAGTGTCTCCACCCTGATCGAGAAGGGCTATGCCTACGAGGTAAACGGCGACGTCTACTACCGCACACTCAAGTTCAAGGACTACGGCAAGCTGAGCCACCAGCCGATCGACGATCTGCAGTCCGGCGCGCGCATTGACGTGAACGACATCAAGGAAAACCCGCTCGACTTCGCCCTCTGGAAGGCCGCCAAGCCCGGCGAGCCCTATTGGGATTCCCCGTGGGGACAGGGCAGACCCGGCTGGCACATCGAGTGCTCCGCCATGTCCAACCGCTATCTCGGCAAGACCATCGACATCCACTGCGGCGGAAGCGACCTCGCCGTCCCGCACCTCGAGAACGAGATCGCCCAGTCCGAGGCGGCCAACGGCTGCAAGTTCGTCATCTACTGGCTGCACAACGGCTTTATCAACATCGACAACAAGAAGATGTCC
>JAFRDQ010000070.1 GCA_017411225.1 Oscillospiraceae bacterium | reverse complement strand
ACTATCTGCACGGCAACGACGGCAAGGTCTTCGTGACGCGCACCGCCAACGGCACCGTGCTCGCCAACCAGTATGAGAAGGAGCCGCAGCCCGGCAACCACGTCTACATCACGCTCGATATCGTACTGCAGGAGCAGGTGGAGCGTATCCTGGCCAACGGCATCGAGATCCTGATGAGCGAGCGCCGGAACGAAAAGGCCGAGCAGACCGCCATGGGCAACTGGACCTTTGAGGACGGCTACTGGGAGATCACGGGCGGCGCCTGTGTGGTCGTGGACGTCAAGACCGGCGAGCCCCTCGCCATCGCGAGCTGGCCCACCTACGACGTCTCAACGCTTATCGAAAACTACTCCGACGTGCTTGCGATGCCGAACGACCCGCTGTTCAACCGCGCGCTGATGGGCGCCTACGCCCCCGGCTCGTCCTTCAAGCCCTGCACCGCCACGGCGGCGCTCGCGCAGGGCATCATCAACACCAAGGACAAGATCAAATGCAACTGCGTGTTCACCAAGTACGCCGCCAACGGCTACGCGCCCGAATGCTGGATCTGGACCGCCGTCGAGGGCGAGCACTACACCCACGGCGAGCTGACCGTGACCGAGGCGCTGCTGCACTCGTGCAACTACTTCTTCTACACCGTTTCCGACAAGCTGGGCGTCGACGACCTGGGCCGCTTCGCCCACGCCTACGGTCTGGGCGAGCACACCGGCATCGAGCTGACCGAGACGACCGGCAACATGTCCAACCGCGCCAACCACGCCGACTACACCGGCACCGAGTGGCGAATCGGCGATACGCTGCAGGCCGGCATCGGTCAGTCCGACTCGATCTTCTCTCCGATCCAGCTGGCGGAGTACTGCGCCACGGTCGCCAACAGCGGCAAGCGGCACAGCGCCTCGCTGCTCAAATACGTCCGCAGCTACGACTTCGACGAGCTGATCTACGAGCGCAAGCCCGTCGTGCTCAGCGACGTCAACGATCTCAAGGAGGGCGGCATCGGCGACTTCAACTGGGCCGCGATCCAGGAGGGCATGAAGCTGGTGGCCAACGACATCGTCAACAACCAGTCCGTCGCCAAATACTTCTTCGATTATCCCAACTCCAAGCGCGTCGCCGCCAAGACCGGAACGGCCCAGAAGGGCAAGAACATCGTCAACGACGCCATCTTCATCTGCTATGCGCCCTTTGACGACCCGCAGATCGCGATGGCCTTCGTGGTCGAGCGCGGCAAGGCCGGCGCCAACTGCGCCTTCATGGCGCGCCAGGTGCTGGACGCCTACTGGACGATCCGCAGCTATTCCGACACCTCCGAGCACGAGATGGCGCTTCTGAAGTAACGGAGGGCCTGTAAAAAAATCCCGGCGCGAAACAGTTTTTTATTGAACTTTGCGCACGGTGCGTTTATAATGAAGTATCTGAAAGAAACCGGCGATCGACTGTAAAAGCTGCACCGCGGAAGGGAGCAGAATATGAATATCGCATTGATGGCACATGACAGGAAAAAAGAGCTGATGGTTCAGTTCTGCATCGCCTACTGCGGCATCCTGGCCGAGCATTCCCTGTGCGCCACGCACGTCACGGGCAAGCTGGTCAGCGAGGCGACGGGGCTGCCGATCACGCTGTACCTGCACGCCGATCAGGGCGGCGCCCAGCAGATCGGCGCGCGCATCTCCTTCAACGAGATCGACCTGGTGCTCTTTTTCTGCGACCCGGCCAATCCCAACGGCTTTGACGACATCAACAAGATCGAGCGGCTGTGCGACCAGTATCAGATCCCCTTTGCGACCAACGCCGCCACGGCCGAGGTGCTTGTGCAGGGTCTGCGCCGCGGCGATCTCGACTGGCGCAACATCGTCAATCCGCAGAGGCGCTGATCGGGCATACAACCGGGCAAAACACAAACCGCAGGGCGCAACGGTACGGTCTGCGGTTTTTTCATTGAATATCCTCGAAAGGACTTGTTTTTATGGCCACTGTCACACCGCGTACGCTCTCCGGCTTCATGGAGCTGCTCCCCGCCGATCAGCTGAAGTTTGAGCGCATGCTCTCTCTCCTGCGCGAGACCTATTCCTCCTACGGCTTCACGCCGCTGGACACGCCCGTGATCGAGGCGGCCGAGGTGCTGCTCGCCAAGGGCGGCGGCGAGACGGAAAAGCAGATCTACCGCTTCACCAAGGGCGATAACGACCTGGCCCTGCGCTTCGATCTCACGGTGCCGCTGGCGAAATACGTCGCCGCGCACTACGCCGAGCTGTCCTTCCCCTTCCGCCGCTATCAGATCGGCAAGGTCTATCGCGGCGAGCGCGCCCAGCGCGGCCGCTTCCGTGAGTTCTACCAGGCCGACATCGACATCATCGGCGACGGCAGGCTGGACATCCTCAGCGAGGCGGAGATCCCCGCCATCATTTACGACACCTTCACGCGTCTGGGCGTCAGACGCTTTCAGATCCGTGTGAACAACCGCAAGCTCCTCAGCGGCTTTTACGCCATGAACGGCATGAGCGAGCGCGCCGGCGAGATCATGCGCACGGTGGACAAGATGGACAAGATCGGCGCCGAAGCCGTGCGGCAGAGCCTGATCAACGACGTGAAGATGCTGCCCTGCAAGGCTGAGAACGTCATGGACTTGATGGCCGTGAAGGGCACGAACGACGAGGTCATCGCCGCGCTCGAGCGATACCGCGGCATGGACGCGACCTGTGACGAGGGTCTCGACGAGCTCAGGACCGTCGTAAAGTACCTCGCGGACTTCGGCGTGCCAGAGGAGAATTTTGCCGTCGACCTCACGATCGCGCGCGGGCTCGACTACTACACGGGCACGGGGTACGAGACGCTGATGCTCGACCACCCGGAGATCGGCTCGGTCTGCTCGGGCGGGCGCTATGACAATCTGGCGGAGTTCTACACGGACCGCAGGCTGCCCGGCGTGGGCATCTCCATCGGTCTGACCCGCTT
>JAFRDQ010000069.1 GCA_017411225.1 Oscillospiraceae bacterium | reverse complement strand
TCAGAAAAGCGGATAAATATAGGTCTGTCGGCGTGATGCGCAGCATTTGGTAATTCGGATCATGGTTTCGCAGCTTCCAAAGATAGTAGAGATTGATCAGCACGAGGCAAATGTTCATGATCATGGTCGGATAAGAATGAATGATTAGGGCATAGGCTGCAAAGATGCCGCTTCCGATCGCGTTGACCACGCGAAGCTTGACCACAGAGGCCATGAGAAACGACACGAGCACCAGCGCCGAACCCACATAACCGATGATTTCCACCGTTGCTGTATTCATTTGTCAGCTCCTTTCTCATTAAGAATGGTTCGAACACAATCAGCCATGCACTCCGCGAATCTGCGGTGTCCTTCAGGCGAAAAATGCACGCCGTCGCAGGCCATGCTGACAGGCCATAGACCGGCATCTGCAAAATGGATTCCCAACTCACGCGCCGCATCCGAATACAGCTCCGCCAGATATAGAAAATCCGCTTCGCAGCCTTCCGGAATCAGTGCAGACGGAGGCGGGGCAACCAGCAAAATATCCATGGTTGGAATTGTTTGCTGAACGCTTCTCAAAAATGACTTCATGCACTCCGCAGTGTCATCAGCGTGAAACCCCAGCAGAAGATCATTCGTCCCCAGCATCACGATCAGAAGATCGCACTCTGAATTTCTCTTAATCAGGCGAAGGTCCGCATCGATTTGCCGAGGATAATGCGGTACAGTGCGGCCGTTCATGCCGCAATTGATCGTCTCACAATCGAGAAGCGCACTGAGGATCGTCGGCCATCGATCTTCAGACGGGAGCGGCCCGCCAAAAACATCCGCCGCATCATATCCATAGGTGTTGGAGTCACCGTAACAGACGATTCTTTGCACTGAAATCCCCCCTATACAAAAACAGCGGAAGGGCTCTCCCCTTCCGCTGTCATGCTTTTTACTTTGTGCCGAAGATACGGTCACCGGCGTCGCCCAGACCGGGGACGATGTAGCCGTGCTCATTCAGATGATCGTCAAGCGCCGCGACATAGATATCCACGTCCGGATGCGCCTTCTGCATGGCCTCGACGCCTTCGGGAGCGGCGATGATGTCCATGAGCTTGATGTGACGGGCGCCGGCTTCCTTCAGGAAGGTGACCGCCGCGACGGCGCTGCCGCCCGTGGCGAGCATCGGATCGACGACGATGACGTCGCGCTCGCTGATGTCCTGCGGCATCTTGAAGTAATACTTCACGGGCTCAAGCGTCTCGGGATCGCGGAACAGGCCGAGGTGACCGACCTTGACATTCGGCATCAAGGTGACCATACCGTCGACCATGCCGAGACCGGCGCGGAGGATCGGGACGATGGCAAGCTTCTTGCCGGCGATCTGATAGCAGGTGGCGGTGTCCACAGGGGTCTCGACCTGAATCTCCTCAACGGGGAGATCACGGGTGGCCTCATAGCACATCAGCATGGAAATCTCAGAGATGATCTCGCGGAATTCCTTAACGCTGGTGCTCTTGTCGCGCAAAACGGACAGCTTGTGCTGAATCAGCGGATGATCGAAAACGTGTACCTTGCTCATGGTTGGTTCTCCTTTTTCTATCTTGATTGGTTATTGTTCGTTCAGTCTGGCCTGCCGCTCGCGCTCCGCCTGAGACAGGCGAAGATAGACCGGCTGCAGCGCGGCACCGGATGCGTCAGGCTTGTCCATCGCCGCCATGGCGACGCCCCAGGCGCTCTGCATGCGCAGATTTTCCGGCGCAAGCATGGCAGAATCCATCGCTGCTTTGCACAGATGCGCGCCGTCTCCGACGAGAAACGGCGTTCTGCCGTCCGCTTTGAGACCCGCCATCAAATCGTCCAGAGAAATCGCGCGATCCTCTGTCAGTCGAACCGGCTTTCCATTGCGGATTTCAAACAGGGCGTTATAGACCTGATTTCTGCGGGCGTCCATTGCACAGCAGATGAGACTGCCCTCTCCGGCGGCGACGCCGTGCCACGCCATCGCTTCGAGCGTGGAAACGCCGACAGCGGGCTTTTCTGCCGCCCAGGCGAGACCCTTGACTGCCGCAACGCCGATGCGGACGCCGGTAAAAGAGCCGGGCCCGTGCGCAACCGCGAAACGATCCACTTCCGCGAGCTTTACGCCGGCATTTTTCAGCAGATCCTCCGCCATGGGAAGCAGGGTGCGGCTGTGCGTCAGGCCGGAGCACTGCGTGCTCTGCGCCACAAGAGCACCATCCCGCACAAGCGCGACCGAAGCCGCCTTGGCGGTAGACTCCATCGCCAGAATCAGCATGCCTCGTCTCCCCCTTCGATGATGATGCGGCGCGCCGTGGGCGACGTCTTTTCAAAGCGGACAATGATCTCGTCGCCGTAAAACGCGTCTTCCACGTTCTCACTCCACTCCACGGCGCAGACGCTGCCGCGGTTCAGATAATCCTCCCAGCCGATGTCAAACAATTCATCACCGCTGCTGAGACGATACATATCAAAATGAATAAGCTCACGGTCACCGCGGTATTCGTTCACGATCGTAAACGTCGGGCTGCTCACGCGCATGGAGATGCCCATGCCGCGCGCCATGCCGCGCACGAACGCGGTTTTGCCGGAGCCAAGCTCGCCATACATGGCAACGACCGCTCCGTCCGGCAGAGACGCCGCGAAACGCTCGCCGATCTGTTCCGTTTCGAGCTCACTGTTGGTTACAAAGATTTGCATAGTTTCACTTCCTGCACTAACAGAGTATTATAATGAAAGAACACCGCATTGTCAAATGAAAAAGCGCTGCCCCGAGTGAGGCAGCGCAGCGTCATTTTTACCGGTCGAAAGCCGGATTCATGGCATAGATATTTTTCTGATTCGTTCTCTCCGTGGCAAGGCGCAGCGCCTCGCCGAAACGCTGATAGTGCACAACCTCGCGCTCCCGCAGGAAGCGGATCACGTCATTGACGTCCGGATCGTCCGAGAGACGGAGAATATTGTCGTAGGTCGTGCGCGCTTTCTGCTCGGCGCCCATGTCCTCCGTCAGATCCGTGATCACGTCGCCCTTGACGCCGATCGTCGCAGCCGTCCAAGGCGTGCCGGACGCAAACTGCGGATAAATGCCCGCGGTGTGATCCACGAAGTACGGCTCCAGTCCTGCCTTTTTGACGTCGGAAGGCTTCATGTTTCGCGTCAGCTGATAGAGAATCGTGCCGACCATTTCGAGATGTCCAAGTTCTTCCGTGCCAATATCCGTCAGGATGCCGGCAAGCTCCGGGTACGGCATGGAAAAACGCTGGCTGAGATAGCGCATGGACGCACTGAGCTCCCCGTCGGGTCCTCCGTATTGTGAGATGATAAACTTTGCAAGCGCCGGGTTCGGGTTTTTGATGCGCACCGGGTACTGCAGCTTCTTTTCATACACAAACATCTGCTCAGCCCTCCTTATTTGCGCACAGCTGCCACGGCCACGGCGCGTCCGCCCAGGTAAAGGACTCGGCGTAGCGCATGTCATCCACCGTAATCGGGCCGTATTTCTCCACATAGCGGCGTCTGCCCTCGCGGCTGAGTCGGATGCAGGTCTGCAGTGCCGCAAACGCCTCGCGGTCCTCGGTGTGCGTATCGAGATACAGCTTCAGCTCCTGCACGACAAAATCGAGCGCCATCAGCTCGCAAAGCGGCGTGGAGAGATGGTCCGGATGGTTGACAACGTTCATAAAGGGCAGATCCAGCCCCGGGAACAATGTGCCTCTGGAAAGCGCAACCTTGTTTTCATAGGCAGGCTCGCTGCTCTGCTGCTTCGGCATGACGGCAAGCGCCAGCGGAGCACACGGAGGCAGCGGTCCTTTCCGTTCATCACATGGAACCAATTGAATTCCTCCTTCTTTCAGTCTGGGATCCCGGTTCATCCTATGCCGAAAGAAGAAAACTGCCCTCCGCCATGTCAGCGGAGAGCAGAGAAAGATCAATCGAGCTTTGGGATTGGATTGGTATGAAACGCCTTCGACAGCCGAACAAGCCGCTCCGGATCCTCTGCACCCATGGTCTCAAACGCGGAGTGCATGGCAAGCTGCGCCAGACCGATATCGGCGGCATTGAGGCTCACCTGTGTATTGGAGATATTTCCGAGCGTAGAGCCTCCGCGGAGATCGGAATGATTCGTATATTCCTGCAGCGGCACGCCGCAGTCGGCACAGAGCGAGCGCACCACCGCGGCGGAATAACCGTCCGTGGTATATTTCTGCCCGGCCTGATGCTTGAGCACGACGCCGCCGTTCATCCGCGGCCGATTGACCGGATCGGACGCCGCGGGATAGCCCGGATGCGCAGCGTGCGCATTGTCCGCCGAGAGCAGGAAGCTGTTTGCGAGCATGGCTGCACGCGCATCGTCATTCATCCCGTACGCGCAGCAGATCCGGCCGATCACATCCCGCAAGAACGTGGAAGCCGCTCCCTGCTTGGATTCGCTGCCGACCTCCTCATTGTCAAACACGCAGTGAAGCAGCGCGTCATCCCCGGCTTCTGCGCCGAGAAAGCCCTCGAGCGTCCCAAATACGCAGGCGAGGTCATCCAGCCGCGGCGCGGAGAGAAACTCCCGATTCGCGCCCCAGACCGTGGGCTCCATGCGGCAGGTCACGAAAAGATCCATACCAACCACATCCGCAGGATTTATGCCGCATTCCCGAAGCACCGCTTCCAGAGCCGGCTCGTTCCCGTCGGCAGACAGGATCGGCAGCATGTTGTTCTGTACCGAGACGTCCTTCTCCCCGCTTGAGAGATGCGGCGCGAGCGATGGGATCATGAGCAAATCCCGATCCGGATTGAGCAAACGGGAAACGATGCGGTGATCCTCCCGCAGAAGCACGCGCCCCGCGATCGAGAGCGGACGGTCAAACCACGTTTTCAGAATCGCGCCGCCGTATTTTTCCACGTTCAGGCGTGTCAGTCCGTCGGCAGGCATTGCCTTTCCGGGTTTGATCTTAAATCCGGGAGAATCACTGTGAGACGCAGTAATGCGCAGCCGCGCGGGTGTTTTTTCCGGCAGACGGAACGACAGGATCGAAGACCCGCCGCGAATCACATAGCAGCTGCTTCCGGGCATGAGATTCCAGACGTCGGTCTCCTTAAGCTCCTGAAATTCGTTTTCTGCAAGGCGTCTGCGGACGGACTCCACCGCGTGATAGCATCCGGGGCTCTGACGCAGAAAGTCTATCAGTCCGGACAAAACGGTTTCGCGATTCATGTGTTCTCCTCCGACTTATGACGATAAATTTTCTTCTCCAACGCGAAAATGCGGTTGGTGAACGAACCGACCGGGATCTCCGAGAGATTCTCCGCGTAGATTTCCATACGGCTGTCGATGAGGTCGATCTCGCTCAAAAGCTCCGCTTCAGCGCACATGGGCACCACCGCCGCGCCGAATTCCGGCTGGCCGTGATGAGACAGGAGCATATGCTGCAGGAGAACAGATTTTTCCTCCGGTACGCCGAGCTCAGACGCGAGCTCAGAGACCTCCTGCGCACCCATGACGAGGTGTCCCAGAAGCTGACCCTTAACGGAATAGTTGGTTGCCAGACCGAGCTCGGAAAACAGGAATTCCTCTCTCTTGGCAAAATCGTGCAGCAGCGTTCCGGCCAGAAGCAGACTGCGGTCGATGATCTCCGCATAGACGCCGGAGAGAAAATCTGCCGTGCGCAGCATGTTGGAGGTATGCATCAGAAGGCCGCTGACAAAACTGTGGTGCACCGTCTTGGCGGCCGGAATGGACTGAAATACCTCGCCGTGTCTCTCAAGCATCACTTCACAGATTCGGCGGTAATCCGCGTCCTCCATGGACTGTACCAGTCTGCGGATCTCCTCCATACGCTCAACAGGATCGATCGGCGCCGTCGGCACGAGTACACTGCGGTCATATTCATCCTTTTCCGTCGCAAGACGAATCCGATGTCCGGTAAACTGCGGTCCGCCGCGATAGGACGTGACCTCCCCGCGCACCTTGACCACATGGCCGATCTCAGCAGCGCCGATCGGGCCGGGATAATCCCAGTAATAAGCGGAAATGAACCCGGAGCAATCGGAGATCTGGCACTGGAGATATGGTCTGCCGTTGGCCGTGGTCTTGGCAGAGGCGTCCTTTAGAATATAAAAGCCTTCAATCACATCGCCGATCTGAAAGTCCGCGATTTTAACATCATGCAGCATGTATTTCACCCTTCCGAAAGAATCGAAAACATTATAAATGATTTGCCATGACGTTGCAAGGGGCGGCAAATCGAAAAGAAAGTGAAAAAGCGGCAGAAATTCTTTTAAAAAACGCTTGCAATTACAGACAGAGATTGGTATAATACCAAGGCATTACGCACGGGGTGCGGACGGGCGACCATGTGACTGCTGTTTGGTCGGGCCCGGATGAAGCCCCCGGAGGTAACAACAAACTAAAGGAGGAAACAACAATTATGGCAGTCGTAACTATGAAGCAGCTTCTGGAAGCCGGTGTCCACTTTGGTCACCAGACCCGCAGATGGAACCCCAAGATGGCGGAGTACATTTACTGCGAGCGCAACGGGATCTATATCATCGATCTCGCCAAGACCGTGAAGAAGCTGGAAGAGGCTTATAACTTTGTGCGTGGTCTCGCTGAGAACGGCCAGACGATCCTGTTCGTCGGCACCAAGAAGCAGGCTGCGGACGCCGTGAAGGAAGAGGCTTCCCGCGTCGGCATGTACTACGTCAACGCCCGTTGGCTCGGCGGCATGCTCACCAACTTCAAGACCATGCGCACCCGTATCGATCGTCTGGCTCAGCTCAAGAAGATGCAGGAAGACGGCACCTTCGACATGCTCCCCAAGAAGGAAGTCATGAAGCTCATGGGCGAGATGGAAAAGCTCGAGAAGTATCTCGGCGGCGTGAAGGAAATGAAGAAGCTCCCCGGCGCTCTGTTCGTCGTTGATCCCCGCAAGGAGCACAACGCCATCGCTGAGGCTCGCAAGCTGCACATCCCGATCGTTGCGATCGTCGACACCAACTGCGATCCTGACGAGATCGACTATGTCATCCCCGCTAACGATGACGCGATCCGTGCCATCCGCCTGATCTCCTCCACCATGGCCAACGCCGTGCAGGAAGGCATGCAGGGCGCTGACGCCGAGGAAGTCCCCGCCGAGGCTGAGAAGGCTGAGTAATCACACGAACACAATTTCGGGCGGGCGCGCAAACCCGCCCGAAAAACGATAATCATAAAGGAGTAATGTGATCATGGCATTTACCGCTGCTGATGTTAAGAACCTGCGCGAAATGACCGGCGTGGGCATGATGGACTGCAAGAAGGCTCTCGTTGAGGCCGACGGCGATATCGATAAGGCTGTTGAGTGGCTGCGCGAGAAGGGTCTCGCCGCTGCGCAGAAGAAGGCCGGCCGCATCGCCGCTGAGGGCGTGGCTTACGCCGCTGTCATTGACGGCGTCGGCGTGATCGTCGAGGTCAACGCTGAGTCCGACTTCGTCGCCAAGAACGAGATTTTCAACGAGTATGTCAAGGGCGTCGCCGCTGTCGTCGCCAAGGAGAACCCCGCTGATCTGGATGCGCTCTATGCCGCTCCCTTCGGCAACGGTCACACCGTGCTCGAGGAGCAGAACGACAAGGTCCTCGTCATCGGCGAGAACATCAAGGTTCGCCGCTTCGCGCGCTATGAGTCCGGTCTCTCCGTTCCTTACGTCCACATGGGCGGCCGTATCGCCGTTCTGGTGAACATGGAAGCTCCCGAGGCTCCTGCCGTTGTTGAGCTGGGCAAGGATGTCGCGATGCAGATCGCCGCTCTGAATCCGACCTTCAAGGACAAGTCCGACGTGGACGCCGAGTTCATCGCCAAGGAGAAGGAAATCCGTCTGGCGCAGGCCAAGGAAGATCCGAAGAACGCGAAGAAGCCCGATGCGATCATCGAGAAGATCATCGAGGGCGGCCTCGCCAAGTACTTCAAGGAGATCTGCCTCATGCAGCAGCCCTTCGTCAAGGACGACAAGGTCTCTGTGGAGCAGCACATCGCTGCCGTCGCCAAGGAAGTCGGCGCGGACGTGAAGCTCGTTGGCTACACCCGCTTCGAGAAGGGCGAGGGCATCGAGAAGCGTCAGGACGATCTGGCCGAAGAGGTTGCCAAGCTCGTCAAGTAATTCATCTGAATATCAAAACTCCGTTCCCGATTTGGGAACGGAGTTTTTGTTTTAGTGTCTTTTGACTTTCGCCGGGAAGCGCGGCGGCACGCGCTGATATTTTACGCTCGGATATCCGATCACGAGGCAGTTGGTGAGATGATATCCCTTGCGGATCGGGAGCATGGCGCGGAGCTTCGGATTGAGCTTGACCACAACGCGGAAGAAGCCGCTGTAGAGAACGCCGAGACCGAGGGAATTTGCCATGAGCTCGATATAGCTCGCCGCAAGACCATCGTCCATTCCCATCTTGTTGGTCACGAGAATGACCAGCGGCGCGCCCTTGAAGAAGAAGTGATCGTCGATCACCTGCGTTGCGAACTGCGGAACAAACTTCACGAGCACCTTCATCGCCTTGCGGAAGTGCTTGACGGCTTTTGCCTCAATGGCGTCCTTCTGTCTGTCCAGAACGATGTATTCCACCACCTGATGGTTCTCCGCCGTCGGCGCATAGCGTCCAGCCTCGAGGAGCTTTTCAAGCACCTCCGGCTCAATTGCCTTGTCCTGGAACTGGCGGGTGCTGCGGCGGCTCTTCATCATGCCGAGCAGTGCATCCGGATCGACCGGCGCGGAGACCGACTCTCCCCCGCCTTCGCCCCAGCCCTGCATTTCCACAGCGTTCTTCGGGCAGATGGCGTAACAGTGACCGCAGCCGACGCAGATGTCCTCCATGACCTTCGCTTTGCCGTTCACGATCTCGATGCAGCAGCCAACGCAGTCGCGCTTGCACTGGCCGCAGCCGATACATAGATCCTCATGAATGATGGTTCTCTTATCCATTGACTTGCTCTCCGTTTCTTTCAATTAATTTGACGTATTTCTCAAATTTACTTCTGGCGCCCATGACCTCATGGCCGCAGCCGAGACAGCGCAGACGAAAATCCGCGCCGATGCGCAGAACCTCCCAGCGCTTTTCTCCGCAGGGGTGCGGCTTTTTCATGGTAAGAATGTCTCCGACGTGAATGTCCATACGCTCACCCCTTGATCTTCTCCCAGTAGGCCTTGGCGGCCTGCTCGGTCTTGTTGTCGCCGTATTGGTAGTACTTCACGCCGCGCAGCTCATCTGGCAGATACTGCTGTTTGACCCAGTGGCCGGGATAGTCGTGCGGATAGAGATAGCCCTGCTCGCGCTCAAAGCCCGCGCCGTCGGCGTGGACGTTCTGCAGCTCGCGCGGGATCGGTCCGGCCTTCCCCGCTTTGATATCCGCGGTCGCCACGTCGATCGCCATGACGACGGAGTTGGACTTCGGCGCTGTAGCCAGCAGAATACAGGCTTGCGCAAGCGGCAGCCGCGCTTCCGGCAGTCCCAGCTGCAGCGCGCTGTCCACACAGGACTTCACGATGCTCACCGCCTGCGGATAGGCCATACCGATGTCCTCGCTCGCGGAGCAGAGAATTCTGCGGCAGGCGCCGATCAGGTCTCCCGCCTCGAGCAGGCGCGCGAGATAATGCACCGCTGCGTCCGGATCAGAACCGCGGAGCGACTTCATCAGCGCGGAGACAATGTCAAAATGATCGTCCCCCTCGCGGTCATAGCGCATGGCGCTGCGCTGAGAGATGGACTCGGCGTCCTTGCGCGTGAGATAGATGACGCCGTCTTCCCTTCTTGCCGCCGAAAACAGCAGCTCCACGGCGTTGAGCGACTTCCGGACGTCCCCGCCGCAGACGGAGGCGATGTATTCCTCCGTGCCGAGCTCGGTCTCCGGCCTCACGCCCTCGCGCTCAGAGAGCACGCGGATCGCGCGCCGGACGGCCTTTGTGACCTCCATGGCCGGAACCTGCTTGAATTCAAAAACCGTGCTGCGGCTGAGCACTGCGTTGTAGACATAGAAGAACGGGTTTTCCGTCGTGGAGGCGATGACCGTGATGCGTCCGTCCTCCATGAATTCGAGCAGCGACTGCTGCTGTTTTTTATTGAAATACTGGATCTCATCCAGATAAAGCAGCACACCGCCGGGCGTGAGCATCGTATCCAGCTCCGCGATGATCGCGCGAATATCAGCAATGCTCGCGTTCGTCGCGTTCAAGCGCCGCAGGGTGCGGTTCGTCTTTGCGGCGATGATGCTCGCAACGGTGGTTTTGCCCGTACCGGACGGGCCATAGAACACCATATTGGGAATCTGACCCGATTCGATGATGCGGCGAAGCATCCCGTCCGGGCCGAGAATATGCTTTTGTCCGACCACATCGTCCAGAGACGTGGGGCGCAGCTCATCTGCAAGCGGTCTGTACATATCGTGCC
This sequence comes from Oscillospiraceae bacterium, assembly GCA_017411225.1. Lineage (GTDB taxonomy): Bacteria > Bacillota > Clostridia > Oscillospirales > Oscillospiraceae > CAG-103. The sequence continues at coordinate 12,370 of JAFRDQ010000069.1, read as the reverse complement.
TCCGAAAAAGAATCAGCTTATTATACCGTAAATCCTGATGTTTGACAATGCGGCAGAATATGATAAACTGTCGAATGAGGTGAGAAAAATGCGTACACCCGAACAGGTCACGGAAATCATCGCATGTCTGGAGCGGGAATACCCGCTCGCGGAGTGCTCTCTGGAATATGAAAAGCCGCATGAGCTGCTCTTTGCCGTGCGGCTCGCGGCGCAGTGCACGGACGAGCGTGTGAACATGATCACGCCCGCGCTCTATGAGCGCTTCCCCACCCTGCAGGCCTTCGCGGAGGCGGATGTGGAGGAAGTGGAGCAGTATGTCCATTCCTGCGGCTTTTTCCGCGCGAAGGCGAGAGACATCGTCAAATGCGCGCAGGTGCTGCTCGCCGAGCATGGCGGCGTCGTGCCGGACACAATGGAGGAACTCGTAAAGCTCCCCGGCGTGGGCAGAAAGACCGCGAACCTGATTCTCGGCGATGTGTATCACAAGCCCGCCATCGTGGTGGATACGCACTGCATCCGCCTTTCCAACCGCATGGGGCTCGTGGACGGCATGAAGGACCCGGTGAAGATCGAGCGCGCGCTGCAGCCGATCCTCCCGCCGGAGAAAAGCTCCGACTTCTGCCACCGGCTGGTGCTGCACGGCAGAGCCGTGTGCGATGCGAGAAAGCCGAACTGCGAGGCCTGCTGCGTCAAACACGTCTGTCAGCAGTTTGAAGGAGAAAGCGCATGAGACCCGTCGCCAGAATCCGAAGCGATTTCCCGGAGAAATTCGGCATCCCGCGCCAGAGCGGCGTGGTGGAGAGCTTGGAGGCGAAGATCGTCTTTGAGCCGGAGTTTCGCGTGATGGACGCAGTGCGCGGTCTGGAGGATTTCAGCCACATCTGGCTGATCTGGGAGTTTTCCGAGGCCGTGCGCGACACCTGGTCTCCCACCGTGCGCCCGCCGCGGCTCGGCGGCAACGTGCGCATGGGCGTTTTTGCCACGCGCTCCCCGTTTCGCCCGAACCCGATCGGCCTGTCCTGCGTGAAGCTGCTGAAGGTGGAGCAGGACGAAGCGCTCGGCCCGGTGCTGACCGTCGCCGGGGCGGATCTCATGGACGGCACCCCGATCTATGATATCAAGCCTTATATTCCCTATGCCGACTGTCATCCGGAGGCCATTGGAGGATTCACCACCAAGGTCGATATGAAGCCGCTCACCGTCGACTTCCCTGCCGATCTGCTCGCAAAGGTGCCGGAGGGAAAGCGCGACGCTCTCATCGGCGTGCTCGAGCAGGACCCGAGGCCTCGATATCAAAAAGACCCGGGAAGGATCTACGGACTGTCCTTCGCCGGGCTGGAAGTAAAGTTTTCAGTTGAGGCGCAAACGCTGACAGTGAAAGACATTCTCAATTAAAATAGAGCGCCATTGCGTAACAGCAATGGCGCTCTATTGTTAGGTTGTTGGCTCAGTTCTCCGCGTTTGCGTGGCAAAGAGGCGTGCCGAGAAAATGCTCCATCACACGGTACAGCGGCTTATAGAGCACGAGCGTGAACACGAAGTTTCCGCCGCAGTGCGCAAGATCATAGGGGATGCCGGTGACCCACATGGTGAAGAACATCTCCCAGCCTCCGTTGATCGCGAAATATTCGAGATACATCAGCGGGCCAAAGAGAAGGCCGAACACAGCCGCGATCACCGCCCAAATCAGCGCGGAGTCATTGCGGCGGAAGAACATACAGGCTGCAACGAGCAGCGGCCACGTATAAAGATAGCCGAACCACCAGAGCATATAGCCGTTTCCGCCAAAGACGATACCCTCCAGCACAATGTACACGGCGACGGAATAAAGCGCGCGCCAGCCGAAAAACACCGTTGCAAGGATGATAATCACCGCATTGATGTTGATATTCGGCAATGAGGAAAGCGCAGCTTTTGCCGCAAAGAGCATCGCTCCGAGCAGCGCCAGAACGCAGAGCTCTTTCGCGGAGAGATTACCACCCGGTCTTGAGGGTGATCTCATAATGCTCACCGTCCGCGATCATCGTATCATCAACGCCGGTCATGAGATCCTCTCCGTCCTTGCTGAAGCACCACCACTGCTGCTGGGTATCGTCAGCCGTCTCCCCGTCCACGGTCGTGACGAAGAGGCCGTACTCACTCTCGGTGCCCTCGATCAGCTTCTGCTCCTCAAGCGCCGTGCGGAGATTCTCCGCGTCGGTTGAGAATGAAAAATCCTTGCTCGATTCATCACCGTGCACGACGGTGACCTCAAGCGCCTTTCCGCCCTCCTGCGCCTCCGGTCGGTTGGCGTTCCAGATGAGGGCTGCGCCGATGACGAGTACAAGCAACAACGCCACGGCAATGATAATGTTTCTGGTCTTTTTTGACATACTACACTCTCCTTTCGGTTTTGAATCGAAAATCACACAAGGGCGAAGAGTGAAAACGGGCGAATCTGACCACATCTCCCATTCTCATCCGGTAATCCGCGGAACCTTGTGCGATACCGCCCCAGTCGGGATGCGGTACAGGCAGGTCTTCTGACTTCGGCGGCTTGCGCCGCGCTTCACAGTGACGGCCTCGCGCGGGAATTTCACCCGCATTCCCCTGTTGACCGTGCAAAAGCACGGAACCCGTTTCGATCGCTTGCAGGAGAGAGTATAGCATAACAAAAAATCAAAAGCAATCCCGAGCGAAACACAAAAACAAGTGCGTTTCATGGATTCTCTTATGATAATAGCGTCCAAACAAATAGTCTCACAGAGTTCGCGCCTCGCAAGGCGCGAAAACAGTCAACTCGTTTTTCCGGCGACATGTGCTGCGGAAAAACTCCCTGAGGCGAAGCGTTACGCAAGCCCTCGCGCCGACCAACCGAAGGGCGATGGAGCGCGAGTACCCCTTGCATACGGACGAAAACCAAGTTTTCGTCCGTATGCAGAAAAGAGAGCGTTCCAAAGAACGCTCTCTTTTCTGGTGCCGGTAGCCGGACTCGAACCGGCACGCCTTGCGGCACTTGATTTTGAGTCAAGCACGTCTACCAATTCCATCACACCGGCATGCCTGTGCATTATACTACAGCGGCAAAAAATTTTCAAGTGGCAACACGGCAGAGTGCTTCCGGCGGCACATAGAGAAGTTTTTTGGACGGCGTTTCCGATAAACTGCACACAGAAGCGGCACAATCGGGGATCTCGTCATAGAGTCGGCATTGCAGCACAGGATCAGGACCTGCGATGACGCCGTTCTCTCTCGAGAACGGAATGGACAGCAAATCACCTTCCCCGGTGAGCTTAAACCAGCTCTCCCGCAGCGTCCAGAGTTCAAAGAGGTCGAGATCCCCGTGCGGCAATTTTAGCAGTCGGCGCTCCAGCGCGGGCTTTGTCTCGCGCCGGAATTCCACGTCCGCGCCGATCGGAAAGGAGGAGACCGCCGCCAGCACCGCAGTTTTCGTATGACTCAGGGAAAAGCACATTTCAGGGCGGGACGGAAAGAACGGCTTCCCCCCGGCCGTAAGTGCGATTTCGAGCAGATCGCACGACCATTGCTCCCGCACCGCATATGCCAAAAGAGACCACGCCCAGGCGCTGCCTGGCGCTTTGCTCCGACCCGGATGGATCGGGACAAGATCCCGTATTTGCGCAAGGTTCGTCCAATACAGCACCATATCCTGTGTCTCCTTTCGATTTTTGTTCAATTTTATTACATTTATCATAGCACAAAATACATTCTTTGACTACCATTCTGATAAAAAGTGTGTTATACTAAATCAATCCGTAGAATTTTTCACCGAATCCTGCGGAAAACCGCAAAAAGTGTCAAAGAAATCCGAAAGGAAACGATAGATTATGAAAAAGATTCTGGTGCTCGAAGACGAATCCAGCATTCGCAGTTTTGTAGTCATCAATCTGCGCCGCAGCGGCTATGAGCCCATCGAAGCCGGAACCGGCGAAGAGGCCCTGCGCTGCATCCAGCAGCACCCCGACATTCTCGTGGCGCTTCTGGACGTGATGCTCCCGGACATCGACGGCTTTGAGGTCTGCCGCCGCATCCGCGCGACCGGCTCGAAGATGGGCATCATCATGCTCACGGCCAAGAGCCAGGAGATGGACAAGATCACTGGTCTGATGACCGGCGCGGACGATTACGTGACGAAGCCCTTCTCCCCCGCGGAGCTGCTCGCGCGCGTGGACGCGCTCTATCGCCGCATCGGCGGCGGGGACAACTCTGAGGACGCGATCGCAAGCGGTCCGTTCCTGCTGCATCTGCACTCCCGCACGCTGGATAAGAACGGCGAGCACATCCGCCTGACGCAGACGGAGTTCTCCATCATGAAGCTCTTCATGAACAATCCCGGCCGCGCACTCTCCCGCGAGGAGATTCTCAGCGCCGTCTGGGGCGAGGACTATAAGGGCGAGGTCAAGATCGTCGACGTGAACATCCGCCGGCTTCGCATCAAGATCGAGGACAAGCCCACCGAGCCGGAGTTCATCACCACCGTCTGGGGCTTTGGCTACAAGTGGGGCTACTAAACCATGCAGAAACAGCCTAAGCGCGGCAAGTCTTTCTGGAAAGACCTGGCCGCTGCTTATCACGGCTCCGGACGAAGCTGCGCTCTGATCGCAGCAGCAGGCATGGCAGCCGCCTTTCTGGCGGGGTTTCTGCTGCGCCCGGTGAGCATCTGGATCGCGCTGATTGCAGGCGTCCTCATTTTGCTCTGCGCAGGAGCAACCTGTCTGCTCTGGTATCAGAAGCACGTCTCGGCGCCCGTGGATCAAATGACTGAATCCGCCCGCAAAATTGCGGGCGGCAGCTACGGAACGGAGCTTGCGCCGGTGGAAGAATCCGGTCTGGAGCCCCTGCGCGAGGCGATCAACGCCGTTTCGCAGGAGATCAGCCGCACGGAAAAAATGCAGTCGGAGTTCATCTCCTCCATCTCGCACGAGCTGCGTACACCGCTGACGGCCATCACCGGCTGGGGCGAGACGCTGATGTTCGACATGAACATCAAGGGCGACTCCCGCGAGGGACTGAAAACCATCCTGCGTGAGTCCTCCCGTCTGACCGGTCTGGCGGAGGAGCTGCTGGAGTTTACCCGCATTCAGGACGGGCGCTTCAAGCTGAACATCGAGCTGCTCGACATTGAGGCGGAGCTTGAGGACACGATCTTCACCTATCGCGAGCTGCTGCTCAAGGACAAGATCGATCTGCGCTACACTTCGCAGGAAGAAGAGCTGCCGCTTGTGCCCGGTGATCCGATCCGCCTGCGGCAGGTATTTCTGAACATTCTCAACAACGCCGCAAAATACGGCAGAGGGGCGGACGGCGGCGTGATCGACGTTTCACTCACCTCCGATGCGGAGGCGGCGACCATCATTTTCCGCGACTACGGCCCCGGCATTCCGGAGGACGAGCTGCCGCACGTGAAGGAAAAATTCTTCAAGGGCAGCATTTCCAAGGAGCGCGGCAGCGGCATCGGTCTCGCCGTATGCGACGAGATCATCACCCGCTCCGGCGGCACGCTGACGATTATCAACGCGCCCGGCGGCGGAACCGCCGTTGCGGTGCGGCTCCCCTTCGCGCCGGAATCCGGAAAAGCACACAACACTGAGGTTCATTCATGAGCAAACAACCATCCAAAGCAAATGAAGGCGCTGTCTGCTTCCGCACCAGCATTGGCGGACAAGCGCTGCTCGAAGGCATTCTGATGCGCGGCCCGCAGAAGCAGGCCATCGTCTGCCGCACGCCGGACGGACTCGTCGAAAAGGTGGACGAGCTGCATCTGGTCAAGGACAAGTATCCGATTCTCGGCTGGCCGCTGATCCGCGGCGTGGTCACCTTCCTGGACTCCATGGTGAAGGGCATGCAGGCTCTCACCTACTCCGCCGATCTGCTCCCAATTGAGGAGCAGGGCGAGCCGGACAAGCTCGATCAGTGGATCGAAGCGCATTTCAGCGAGGAGAAGGCCAAGGACATCATCATCGGCGTCGCGGTGGTGCTGGGCATTGCGCTCTCCATCGGGCTCTTTGTCCTGCTGCCGACGCTGCTCGGAAAGCTGTCGCTGAAGCTGATTCCCTCCATGGGCTCCCTGTCTCTGAGTCTTGTGGAAGGCGTGATCCGCATCGTCGTGTTTCTGCTCTATCTCTGGGGCGTATCGCGTATGTCGGACGTGGCGCGCATGTTTTCCTATCACGGCGCGGAGCACAAGACCATTTTCTGCTACGAAAAAGGTCTTCCGCTCACGGTGGACAACGTGCGCGAGCAGTCGCGCTTTCACCCCCGCTGCGGCACGAGCTTTCTGTTCGTGGTCGTCATCATCAGCATTCTGGTGTTTTCCGTTGTCAGCTCGTTTTTGACGAACTGGAGCAACTTCTGGATTCGCTTTGGACTGCATCTTCTGCTTCTGCCTGTGATCGTGGCGCTGAGCTATGAGCTCAATCGCTGGGTTGGGCGGCATGAGGATCTGACCATAGCGCGCATTCTCTCCGCCCCCGGCAAATGGCTGCAGCGGCTCACAACCAATGAGCCGGACGACAGCATGATCGAGTGCGCGATTCGTTCTCTGGAGCTCGTGATCCCCGAAGTTGAGGGCAGCGACGCCTGGTAAATCCACCCTGAAGGAGGCAATCAGCTTGCCTAAAACCTATAATGAGCTTTATCTCCGCGCGCGCTCCGCGCTCAAGCAGGCGGAAGTCGAAGGCTATACGCTGGAAGCGCGTCTGCTCGCTTCCAGAGCAGCTGGAAAGACGAAGGAAGCCTTTCTGCGCGATCTGACACTCTATACCTCGAAGGAATGCGAGGATCGTCTGGAGGCGCTGCTGCAGCGCAGACTCGCCGGAGAGCCGCTGGCCTATATCACCGGCGACTGGGAGTTCTACGGACTTCCGATGCACGTGACACAGGATGTGCTGATTCCGCGCATGGACACCGAGGTACTCGTGGACACCGCGCTGAAAGCGCTGCGGGGCAGAAAAATGGATGCGCGCATTCTGGATCTCTGCTGCGGCAGCGGCTGCATCGGCGTGGCGCTGGCGCATGAGCTTCCGGCCTCCCACGTGCTGATGGTGGACATCAGCGAGCGGGCATTGGAGGTCAGCCGAGAAAACATCCGGCTCAACCGTGTCAACCGCGCTGCTACGCTGCGCGCCGACGCGCTGGAAAAGCCGCCGATGAGCATTGGGCAATTTGACCTGATCGTGTCCAACCCGCCGTATGTGGCGAGCTTTGATATCCTCACGCTGGACAGCTCCGTGCGCGACTATGAACCGCTCGGCGCGCTGGACGGCGGCGAAGACGGGCTCATGTTTTACCGCGCAATCATCCACAACTGGATTCGCGCGCTGCGCCCTGGCGGACTGCTCATGTTTGAAGTCGGCGAGGATCAGGCGGCATCCGTCCGCGCACTGATGCGCGAAGGACAGCTGCAGGATTTGTTTTCCGTGCAGGATACGGCCGGGATCGAACGCGTTGTGGTAGGCCGCAGACCGAAGGATTAATTTGTAATTCACTGATTCAAAATAGAGGTGTCATTATGGCAGAAAAGAAAAGCAAGAACGCAACCGTCGCCCCCGCGCCCGCCGCGCCGGACAACAAGAAACGCGCACTCGAAACCGCTCTGATGCAGATCGAAAAGACCTACGGCAAGGGTGCGATCATGCGTCTGGGCGATCACTCCGACCAGGTGAACGTGGAGGCGATCTCCACCGGTTCTCTTTCGCTCGATCTCGCGCTCGGCATCGGCGGCGTTCCCCGCGGCCGCATCATCGAGATCTACGGCCCCGAGGCTTCCGGTAAAACCACGCTCGCGCTGCATGTGCTTGCGAGCGCCCAGAAAAAAGGCGGCGAGGCCGCGTTCATCGACGTGGAGCATGCGCTTGACCCAACCTATGCCCGCGCGCTGGGCGTGGATATCGACAATCTCCTGATCTCTCAGCCGGATACCGGCGAGCAGGCGCTTGAGATCACCGAACAGCTTGTGCGCAGCGGCGCGATCGACGTCGTCGTCGTGGACTCCGTGGCAGCGCTTCTTCCCCGCAGCGAGCTCGAGGGCGAGATGGGCGACAGCTCCGTCGGCGTGGTTGCGCGTCTGATGAGTCAGGCACTGCGCAAGCTGACCGGCGCTGTGAGCAAGACGAACACCGTCGTCATCTTCATCAACCAGCTGCGTGAGAAGATCGGCGTCATGTACGGCAACCCCGAGACGACGCCCGGCGGCCGCGCGCTGAAGTATTTCTCCAGCGTACGCATCGACGTGCGCCGCATCGAGACGATGAAGGTCGCCGGCGAGATGGTCGGCAACCGCACGCGCGCGAAGATCGTGAAGAACAAGGTTGCGCCTCCCTTCAAAGAGGCGGAGTTTGACATCATCTACGGCGAAGGCATCTCCAAGATCGGCGAGATCATCGATCTCGGCGTGAAGCTGGAACTGATCGACAAGGCCGGCGCATGGTTCACCGTCGGTGAGCAGCGTCTGCAGGGCCGCGACAGCGTGAAGAACTATCTGCAGGAAAACCCAGAAATCGCGGACGAGCTCGAGGCGCAGATCCGTGCCAATGCCATCAAGCTCATGAGCCCGCAGGCCAGAAAGGCGGCCGTTGCCGCCGGTCGCGCCGTGGAGATCACGGCGGACGACTTTGAAGGCTGACCGTGCTCACATTAATCGAATTGAAGCAAACCGGGCCGGAACAGTTTCTTGCCCGGTTTGACAATGGTGAGGAGATCCGCACAACGCTGAACGTCGTCGCTGATCTCGACCTTTACAGCGGCAAAGCCTTCACACCAGAGGCATACGAGACGGTCAAATCCGCCTCCGGGCTCTCCAAGTGCAAGCAGAGAGCGCTGCGGATCATCGGGGCGCGGCCCATGTCCTCCCGGGAGCTGTTCGATCGGCTGAAGGAAAAGGGCGAGACGCCGGAAAACGCCGAGCAGACCGTGCAGTGGCTGAACGATCTTCGCCTGCTGAACGACGCGGAATACGCCGCAATGTGCGTTCGGCATTATGCCGCGAAGGGATACGGCCCCGGCAAGATCCGCAGCGAATTTTATCGACGCGGCATCCCGAAGGATTTGTGGGACGACGCGCTTTTGACCATGCCGGAACAGGATGATCAGATTGATCGCCTGCTCAGAAAGAAGCTGCGCTCCCCCGCTCCGGAGCGGGACGAGCTGCGCAAAGCCGCGGATTTTCTCTACCGGCGTGGATTTCATCGGGATGAAATTCAAGCGGCCATTCAACGATACTGCGACGAATCAGAGGTGGATTCTTATGGGATATAAAATTGCGCTCATTTCGCTCGGATGTCCGAAAAACCTGGTCAACAGCGAGCAAATGCTGTACCTGCTCGATCAGGCGGGACATGAGCTGGTCGGCGACCCCACGGGATGTGATGTAGCGATCGTAAACACCTGTGGTTTTATTGACAGCGCCAAGAGCGAGGCCATCGATCACATTCTGGAGCTGGCGGAGCTGAAAAAGGCCGGGCTGCTCAAAAAAATCGTGGTAGCAGGCTGTCTCTCTCAGCGCTATGAGCAGGATATCCTCGAGAGTCTGCCGGAGGTCGACTGTATGCTCGGCACCGGCAGCTACGGCGAAATCTGCACCGCGGTCGAAGCTGTGATGCAAAACGAGAAGCCACTCCTGTTTGCCGACAAGAGCGGCCCCGTGGAAGAAATCGGCCGCGTCGTCAGCACCGGCCCGGGCTGGGCATATCTCCGCATCGCTGAGGGCTGCGACAACTGGTGCGCTTTCTGCGCGATTCCCGCGATCCGCGGAAAATACCGCAGCCGCCCGCTGGACGCCATTCTGGCGGAGGCCAGAGCACTGGCAGCGCAGGGTGTAAAAGAGCTGATCGTCATTGCACAGGACATCACGCGCTGGGGCAAAGAGCTCTATGGCAAGCCCAGTCTCTCCGTGCTGCTGAAGGAGCTTGTAAAGATCGAGGGCGTGGAATGGATCCGGCTGCACTATCTCTATCCGGACGCCTTTGACGACGAGCTGATCCGCGTAATCGCGCAGGAGGAAAAGATCGTCAAATATCTCGATATTCCCCTGCAGCACATCAACAACGAAATACTGCGCCGCATGAACCGCCGCGGAACCGGCGATGAGATCAGAGCGCTGATCCCGCGCCTCCGCCGCGAGATTCCCGGGCTGGTGCTTCGTACCAGCCTGATCGCCGGACTTCCCGGCGAAACGGAGGCGGAGTTTGAAGAGCTGTGCGATTGGCTGCGCGAGGTGCGCATGGAGCGCGTCGGCGTGTTCCCCTTCTCTCCCGAGGAGGGAACCCCCGCGGCCAAAATGACGGATCGCTGCGACGAAGAAGAGGCACAGCGCCGGGCGGATCTGATTCTGGATCTGCAGGCTCAGATCATGGACGCCTATAATGCCGGATGCATCGGAAAGACAATGAAGGTACTCTGCGAAGCAAAATCCAGGAGCGGGCTGTGCTCGGGGAGAACCTTCGCGGATTCCCCGGAAATCGACGGCACGATTTATTTCACCGGAGACGCCGAACCCGGTACATTTGCAATGGTCAAAGTCACAGACGTCGAGGACGGAGAACTCTCCGGTATGCAGATTTGAGAGGAGCGAATAACATGACAACCGCTAACAAGATCACAATTCTCCGCATGGTTCTGGTACCGGTGCTGGTGATTCTGATGTACCTGGACTTCCCCGGTCATGTTTACTGGGCGCTGGCTGTCTTTATCATTGCCAGCATCAGCGATTTCCTCGACGGCTATATTGCGCGGCACTACAATCAGGTCTCCAATTTCGGGAAATTCATGGATCCGCTCGCGGACAAGCTGCTGGTAATCGCGGCCATGATGATCTTCGTCGAGCAGGGCTATATGCCCGGCTGGGCGCTGCTGATCGTGGTGGCAAGAGAGCTCGCCGTGACCGGTCTGCGTCTGATTGCCGTGGACAACGGGCGCGTGATCGCCGCCGCCTGGTCCGGAAAAATCAAAACCGCCAGCACGATGGTGGGCATCATCCTGATGATGCTGATTGGCATTCCGCAGGACGTTCGGTGGCTGAACACGTTGGTTTGGATTATCATCGTTTTGACGACAGTCTATTCCGGCGCCGAGTATTTTTACAAAAACCGTGATGTACTGAAGATGGATTGAAAGCTTTCCAGATTGTTATATTATATCCATCATTTTCCTAACTTTCTGTCATTATTGTCAAATAGAATCCTTTAAAAATGTTAAGGAATTACGAAATGATGAAAGCTGTGATTATTCACAGAAATTGTATTGTTTTTTGCCCCCTAAAATATGCAAAAAGTAGAATCGTAATTTCAAACCGTAAAAATTGGTAATTCTTGTTGACAATTTGACAAATGTTGCTATACTTAAAGTGCAAAATGACAAAATACGACGCCGTTTTTGGCTAACATCCTGTCATTTCAACAAGGAGGAAGCAGCATTTATGAAGTCTACCGGTATTGTTCGTAAAGTTGACGAACTGGGTCGCATTGTTTTGCCGATCGAACTGAGAAGAACACTTGGAATCGAAGAAAAAGATCGCATTGAGATCTTTGTGGAAGGTGAATCTGTGATTCTCCGGAAATATCAGCCTGCCTGCATTTTCTGCGACAACGCAAAAGATCTGATTCTCTATAAGGGTAAGAACATCTGCCCCGACTGCATCCGCAGCATGGGCGCTCAGCTTTAATCAGCAAATCATAAAAGCGAAAAAGAAGTCTCGATAAATTGTTCGAGACTTCTTTTTTCTTGCATGACGTTCTCTTCTGGGTTATACTGAACACATCCTGAACAGAAAGCGGTGTTCCCTATGGACAAACGTGTGAATAAGGAAAACTATTATCTGGACATTGCCGACGCGGTGCTGGGCCGTTCTACCTGCCTTCGCAGAAAGTACGGCGCCATCATTGTGAAGAACGATGAGATCCTTTCCACCGGCTATAACGGCGCGCCGCGCGGACGAGTCAACTGCACGGAGCTTGGTTACTGCAACCGCGAGCAGCTTCGCATTCCATCCGGGCAGAGATATGAATTATGCCGCAGCGTGCACGCTGAAGCCAATGCCATCATCTCCGCGGCCAGAAGAGATATGATCGGCGGAACGCTCTATCTCGTCGGGCGTGACGCCAAAACCGGCGAGCTGCTGCAGGACACGACGTCATGCGCCATGTGCCGCAGGCTGATCATCAACTCCGGCATTCAGCGCGTCGTCTGCCGGATCGGAGATCATGATCTTTCCGAAACAGACGTGCAGGATTGGATCGATCACGATGAATCCATCCAGCCGAAGGCGGAATCCTGCGAGTTTTGCTGAAAATGAAAACCTCTGAGCTTAAAACTCAGAGGATTTTGTTTATTTCTTCTTCCACCACTCGTTGACCTGCGGCTTCTTGGGCTGATA
>JAFRDQ010000068.1 GCA_017411225.1 Oscillospiraceae bacterium | reverse complement strand
CGCGTGGCCATCGCGGGCGTGATTGCGATGGAGCCGCAGTGCATCGTGCTCGACGAGCCGACCGCCATGCTCGACCCCGCCGGACGCCGCGAGGTCATCGAGACCGTGACGCGGCTGTGCCGCGAAAAGGGCATCACGGTTATTCTGATCACGCACCACATGGACGAGTGCGTCGGCGCCGACCGGCTGATCGTGATGAGCGGGGGCAAGATCGTCCTCGACGGCAAGCCGAAGGACGTGTTTCAGAAGCGTGACGCGCTGCAGCGCGAGGGGCTCACCGTGCCCGCGACGACGGCGCTGCTGCAAAATCTCAAGGCCGCCGGCATGGACGTGCCGACGGACGCGCTCGCCGTGACGGACTGCGCGGACGTGATTGCCGCCGCGCTTCAAAGATAAAAATTCCATCCGAAAAGGATTTTGACCTATGACGCCAATTGTACGGGCAGAGGCGCTGCGCCATGTCTACAGCGCCGGAACGCCCTTTGAAAAAGTCGCCATCGACGGCATCGATCTCTCGCTCACAGCGGGCCAGCTCGTGGGCGTGATCGGCCACACCGGCTCGGGCAAGAGCACCTTCATTCAGCACTTAAACGGCCTTTTAAAGCCCACCTCGGGCGCGGTCTATTTCGAGGAGCAGGACATTCACCGCTCCAAGGAGGCCACGCGGGACGTGCGCTTTTCCGTGGGGCTGGTGTTCCAGTACCCGGAGTATCAGCTTTTTGAGGAGACGGTCTACAAGGACATCGCCTTCGGCCCGAAGAACATGAAGCTCTCGGAGAGCGAGGTCGACGCGCGCGTGAAGGAAGCCGCGCACTTCGTGGGGCTCCCGGACGAGCTGATGGAGCTCTCGCCGCTGGAGCTCTCCGGCGGACAGAAGCGGCGCATCGCCATCGCGGGCGTGATCGCCATGCGGCCGAAGGTGCTCATCCTCGATGAGCCGACCGCGGGGCTCGACCCCGGGGGCTGCCGCGACATTCTGCAGAATATCCTCGACTACCGCAGCGAGACCGGCTCGGCCGTGCTGATCGTGACGCACAACATGGACGACGCCGCGCGCATCGCCGACCGGCTGGTCGTCTTCAACCACGGTCACATCGCCTTCGACGGCACGCCGGAGGCCGTCTTCTCCCACACGAAGGAGCTGATGGACATCGGCCTTGACGTGCCGCAGTCGGCGCGCATTGCTCAGGCGCTGCGCGAGCGCGGCGTCGCCCTTCCCGATTCGATCTACACACCCGACCAGCTCTTTGCCGCCGTGCAGGCGCTTCGAAAGGGGGCGGGCGCATGCTGAAGGACATCACCCTCGGCCAGTTCTTCCCCGGCGACTCGATCGCCCACCGGCTCGACGCGCGGTGCAAGCTGCTGCTCGTCGTGGTCTACATCGCGGCGCTCTTTACGGCCAAGGGCGTCGTGGGCTACGGTCTCGTCATCCTCGCGACGGTCGCGATGGTGGCCGTCAGCCGCATCCCGCCGAAGGCGCTGTTCCGCGGGCTCAAGCCCGTCGTGGTCATCATCGTCTTCACGGCGGTGCTGAACATGTTCTTCACCACCGGCACGCCGCTGGTAAAGCTCGGCCCCGTGACGATCACGCAGGAGGGTCTGATCCGCGCGGGCGCGATGGTGCTGCGCATCATGCTGCTCATCTGCGGCACGTTCCTGCTGACCTATACCACCTCCCCCATCGCCCTGACGGACGGGATGGAGCGGCTGTTCAATCCCCTGAAGAAAATCAAGGTGCCCGTGCACGAAATGTCCATGATGATGAGCATGGCCCTGCGCTTTATCCCGACGCTCATTGAGGAGACAGACAAGATCATGTCCGCCCAGAAGGCGCGCGGCGCGGACTTTGAGACCGGCAACCTCTTCCAGCGCGCCAAGGCGCTGCTGCCGCTGCTGGTGCCGCTGTTCGTCTCGGCCTTCCGCCGGGCGGACGATCTTGCCATCGCGATGGAGAGCCGCTGCTACCACGGCGGCGATGGCCGCACGCGCATGAAGCAGCTCAAATGGAAAACGCGCGACACGATCGCCATGCTCCTCGGCCTCGCGCTCCTGGCGGCAGTCATTGGGCTGAGACGATTTGGGCTGTAAACCGAGCTTTTTGCAAATTAGGAATTAGGAATGAGGAATGAGGAATGTCTTTCGGTGACAATTCCTAATTCCTAATTCCTCATTCCTCATTCTCTCAGCATTCTTTTTAGAACAAACGGTGAAAACAATGCCTGACAAAATGAGAAATATTGCGCTTCGCCTGCAGTATGACGGCTCCAATTATCACGGCTGGCAGGTGCAGAAAACCGAGGTGACCGTGGCGGAGACGCTGGAGACGGCGCTCTCGAAGGTCATGAAGCACCCGGTGAAGGTCGTCGGCTGCGGGCGGACGGACGCGGGCGTGCACGCCCTGCGCTACTGCGCGAATTTCCGCACCGACTGCACAATCCCGGTCGGGCGCGTGCCCCTTGCGGTGAACGCCCGCCTGCCGGGGGACATTTCCGTGGTGGACGCCGTGGAGGCGCCGGAGGACTTCAACGCCATCGGCTCCTGCATCCAGAAGGAATATATCTACCGCATCCACAACTCCCGCGTCAGAGACGCGTTTTTGCAGCACCGCGCGTGCTTCTACCCCTACCCGCTCGACATTGAAACGCTGCGGAAGGCCGGCGCCGCCTTTGAGGGGACGCATGACTTTGCCGCCGTGCGCAGCGTCGGCACCGAGACGAAAACCACCGTGCGCACCGTGCACTGGTGCCGGGCCCAGCGCGAGGGCGATCTGATCACGATCGCCGTCTGCGCCGATGGATTTCTTTATAATATGGTGCGCGCCATCGTGGGCACGATGGTCTATGCCTCCCACGGCAAGCTCGCCCCGGAGGAGATCCCCGCTCTGCTGAAGACGCGCGACCGCCGGCTCACCGGCCCAACCATGCCAGCGCAGGGACTGTACCTGAATCGGATTTGGTATGAGGGCGACGTTGGAGAAATGATGATGAAAGACGCCGAATGAGGAATTAGGAATTAGGAATTAGGAATGGCCTCGATATCATTCCTCATTCCTCATTCCTCATTCCTAATTCGCCAAGCGAGGCGCTTATGGCAACACAGAAACGAAAAATATCCCGCCGGGGGATCATATGGCTGGTCTCGCTGGGGATTTTGGCGGTGCTGTTTGTGCTGAGCCTGATTCTGTTCCGCCGGGAGGCGGCGGAGGAGGGCGTGATCGAAACCTCGCCCTATGCGCTGGACAGCAGCGCCTCGCAGCGCTTTGCCGTGATGGACGGCGGATATCTCGCCGTGGCCTCCGGCGGCGGACTGCAGATCTTCGACGAAAACGGCAGTCTCGTGCAGCGCGAGGCCGTGACGATGCTGCAGCCCGCGCTCGACGCCTCCGGCGACTACGCCGCCGCCTGCGACGTGGGCGGCACGACGCTCGTGACGATGGACCGCAAGGGCAATGTGAAAACGTCGGAGCTCACGGGCGCAATCATCGCCGTCGCCGCGGCGCCGGACGGGTGGCTCGCCGTCGTGAGCGAGGCGCAGGGCTACCGCGGAATGGTCACGGTCTATGATGAGAAGCAAAACGTCGTCTACGAATGGTACTCGGGCGAGGATTACGTGGTAAACGCCGCGCTGTCGGGCAATCACACGCTCGCCGTGCTCTGCGCGGGCAGCGGCGGGGCAAAGGTGCACATCTTCACGATGGACAGCGAGGAGGAGGCCGGACACTTCGCCTCCGACGAGCTGATGATGGACGTGTTCTGGACGGACGACGGCAAGCTCGCCGCGCTGAGTGAAAAGCGGCTCGTCTTTCTCGATCGGCAAGCCGTACAGACGGCGGAATACGCCTTCGGCGGCCTGCATCTTTACGACTACACCACCGGGGGCGAGGGGCTGACGACGCTCGCGCTCTCGGCCTACCGCACGGGCGGCACCTGCACGCTCGTGACGCTGAACCCCTCCGGCAAGGTGATCGGCGAGCGCACGGTCGACGCCGTGACAAGCGTCGCCGCGCACGGAAAGCAGATCCTCGTGCGCTCGGGCGAGGTGCTCACGCTCTACAACCAGCAGCTGGAGGACATGCGCTCGCTGGAGATCGATCCGTTGGGCGTGCGCGACGCGCGGCTGCTGCAGAGCGGCAGAGTCCTTCTCATTTACGACTACTCCTGCGCCGTGCAGGAAATCTAACCGGAACCGTGTTTCCCTAAAATACAGAGAAAAGGGATGATAAGATGAACACTGCGTTATACATTATCTTCGCGCTGATCCTGATTTTTTCCGCTTGGAGCGGATACAAGCGCGGGCTCGTGCTCTCGACGGCGCATCTGGCGGCGATCGCCGTGTCGCTGTATCTGGCGTGCCTGCTCTCCTCGGCGTTTTCGGGCGAGGTTGTCAGCGGCATGGTGCCGTTCGCGGAGGGCTTTCTCGACCACCAGATCGAGGAGACGGTCATTCCCGAGATGAAGCTCGACGCCTCCTACAGCGTGAAGGACACGCTGGAGCTGCACCCGAATCTCGTGGACGTGTTCTGCACGAACACCTACCGCGCCGCCGGCATCGCAAAGGGCCCCGCCGCGCAGATGAGCGCGGAGGCGCAGAACTATGCCAGCACCCAGATGACCGACATTCCCACCGCGATCACGCAGGTGTTCTGCCAGCGCATCGCCTACGTCGCCGGAACGGCGATCGCCTTCATCCTCGTGCTGGTGCTGCTGCTCGCAATCGGCAACATCCCGAATCTCGCCTTCCGCATTCCGAAGCACCCGCGGCTGGACGACCTCGGCGGCACGGCGATGGGCCTGTTGAACGGCGTGGCCTACTGCATCCTGCTGTGCTGGCTGCTCCAGTTCGCCGGCGTCCTCATCGGCAAAAACACGCTCGAGCAGAACGTTCTGGCGAGGATCTTTATGAAGATAGACATTCTCACCTTGGGCGTGGGAATCTGAATAAAATTAGGAATGAGGAATGAGGAATTAGGAGTTACCTGATTTCGTCAATTCCTAATTCCTAACTCCTAATTCCTAATTGTTTTATACCTCTCTTATGAAGCAAGGAGCGAACTATGCAGCCTACCCTTTGTGCCCGTTGCGGCAAGAATATGGCGGTTGTGTTTATCACCCGCATTGAAAACGGCGAGTCCCACAACGAGGGGCTCTGTCTCAAGTGCGCCCGCGCGCTGCACATCAAGCCTGTGGACGAGGTGATGGAGCGCATGGGTCTCTCGGACGAGGATCTCGACAGCATCACCGGCGATATGCAGGAGCTGCTGCGCTCGGCGGAGGATCTGGCCGACCTCTCCAAGGACGAGGAGGGCGAGAACGACGACGGCAAGACCGCGACCTTCCCGTTTTTGAACCGGCTCTTCGGCGCGAATCCGAACGCGATGCAGCCGGTGGACAACGACCAGCCGAAGCGCGAAAACACGAAATCCGGCGACGGCAATCGGGAAGCGCCGAAAAAGCGCAAATTCCTCGACAATTACTGCATCGATCTCACCGCGCGGGCGGAGTCCGGCAAGCTCGACCACATGGTCGGCCGCTCGGAGGAGCTCGAGCGCGTGCTGCAGATCTTAAACCGCCGGCAGAAGAACAACCCCTGCCTGATCGGCGAGCCCGGCGTCGGCAAAACGGCCATCGCCGAGGGGCTGGCGCAGCGCATCGCGGCGGGCGAGGTGCCGCACAAGCTGAAAGACAAGCGCGTGTATCTGCTCGATCTCACCGCGCTCGTCGCGGGCACGCAGTTTCGCGGCCAGTTTGAAAGCCGCATGAAGGGCCTCATCGACGATATCCGCAAGGCCGGAAACGTGATTCTCGTCATCGACGAGGTGCACAACATCGTCGGCGCGGGCGATGCCGAGGGCAGCATGAACGCCGCCAACAT
>JAFRDQ010000067.1 GCA_017411225.1 Oscillospiraceae bacterium | reverse complement strand
GCCCGCCGTGGCCTGGGCCGTGGCGAACGGCGTCGTGGCCGGCTTCCCGGACGGCACCTTCCAGCCGAACGGCAACGCCACCCGCGAGCAGATGGCCGCAATCATCGCGCGCTTTGACAAGCTCGGAAAGTAAATAAATCAACAAAAGAATTGGGCTGCGTCTTTTGACGCAGTCCTTTTTTGTCGCATAGTTACGAAATAATGTTATAAAAGTTACAAAAACGTCACTATTCTTTTGTGCAGTTGGCAGATGGCATATTGGACAGAAATCCGCTATAATAACAGTGTCGATACCGGCGCATTTTTCAGAATACTAAAAAATTTTGAAAAGAATGCGATAAATGTCGCCTGACATAGAAATAACAACTGGAGCGTGTGAAAGCGCGCTCTGTTTTTTGCGGCGCTCTCGCAGCACTCGCACATTTTAAGGGGGATATGATTTTGAACGAGATGAAACGACTGCCTTCGGCAGAGAAACCCTGGATGCAATTTTTCACAGAGGAGGCACAGAAGGCTGTGCTCCCGAAGGAGTCCATTTATCAGCACATGCTGAAGATTAACACGGACCACCGTGACGACATTGCCATCCGTTATTTCAAGAACCGCATCACCTACGGCAAGCTGCTCGACGACATCGACCAGTGCGCCGCGGCCTTTCAGGCGCTGGGCGTGAAGAAGGGCGACATCGTCACCTTCTGCACGATCACGATCCCGGAATTTGTGGTCTCGCTGTACGCGCTCAACAAGCTGGGCGCCGCGCCGCTGGTGCTCGATCCGCGCGATTCCTGCATCCACATTCAGGAGTTCATGAAGAGCGCCAATTCCCGCATCGTGGTGACCATGACGGTCACTGCGCCGGTGAAGGAAATGATTCAGGAGCTGGATGCGGACTACATCATCACCTACAACGCCGCCAACAGCATGTCCTCCGGTCTGGTCAAATGGATCGCGAAGCGCAAAATGGCCATTGACGTCCAGTACAACGACCGTGTGCTCGAGTGGAACTCCTTCATGGAGCTCGGCTACGGCCACGAGGACGAGGTGGAGACGGTCGACTACAGCGAGTTTGAGCTCGCGGGCATCGCCCTCACGGGCGGCACGACCGGCGCGCCGAAGGGCGTCATGTTCTCCAACGACGGCTTCAACGCCGTGGCGATGGACTTCCAGTACTGCGGCGTGGAATATGACCGGCACCACCGTTTTTTGAACATCATCCCCGCCTTCGCGAGCTACGGAATCGTTGCAAACCTGCATATGCCGCTCTCCCTCGGTCTGGAAATGATCATCATCCCGAAGTTTGACTCCGACCAGGTCGGCAAATACATCCGGGAATACCGCCCGCAGCACACGCTGATGGTGCCGGCGCACTACGAGAAGCTGATGAACTCCAAGGAGATGAAGGACGGCTTTATGCTGGACTTCTTCGTGACCGCGGGCTCCGGCGGCGACACGATGAACGCCGGTCTCGAGGCGAAGCTCAACGGCTTCCTGAAGGAGCGCGGCGCGAAGTTCCCGCTTTCGCAGGGCTACGGCATGAGCGAGGTCTCCTCCGCCGCCTGCTGCAGCTGCAACGGCAACTTCCGCAGCCTCTCCGTTGGCTATCCCCTGCTGATGAACACGATGGGCATCTTCAAGCCCGGCACGACGGAAGAGCTCGGCTACAACGAAGAGGGCGAGATCTGCATCACCGGCCCCGCGCTGATGCTGGGCTATCTGAACAACCCCGCCGAGACCGAAAAGATCATGGTCAAGCATCCGGACGGCACCGTCTGGATTCACTCCGGCGATCTCGGCAGCATCGACGAGGACGGCTTCATCTTCATCAAGGGCCGCATCAAGCGCATGATCATCATGTTCAACGGCCACAAGGTCTTCCCCACGTTCATCGAGGACGTGCTCGGCAAGCACCCGGACGTGATGAGCTGCGCCGTCGTTGGCGTGACCGACCGCGAGCACGCACAGGGCAAGAGCGTGCACGCCGTCATCCAGCTGAAAAACCACGAGCGCACGGAGGAAGAGGTGCAGGCTGAGCTCTATGACCTCATGGGTCAGGAGATCGAATCGAGCGTCATCCCGAAGACGATGCAGTTCGTGGACGAAATGCCGCACACCGGCATGGGCAAGATCGATTATCTGAAGCTCGAAAAGGACTACGACGCGATGACCGAGCCGGTCGCCGCGGCAAACTGATCATCCATTGTAATCCCCCGCGGGCGGGTTCATCCCCCTGGATCCGCCTGCGGACAGGCTCCGCAGCAAGACCAATCATCCTACTGCGGAGCTTTTTTTACAAATCCGATCCCAATTTTGAACAATTTTAGACA
Organism: Oscillospiraceae bacterium; assembly: GCA_017411225.1. Lineage (GTDB taxonomy): Bacteria > Bacillota > Clostridia > Oscillospirales > Oscillospiraceae > CAG-103. The sequence continues at coordinate 10,419 of JAFRDQ010000067.1, read as the reverse complement.
AAATAAGGAGGAAGTAAAAAAATGAAGCAATTTCGCAAGGGCATCTGTCTGGTGCTCGTCGTGATGCTGCTGGTCGGCATGACCGGCGCGTTCGCGGCAACCACCACAAACCCGGAGCGGTACGACTATGACTGCTACGGCGGCTACAACACCTATATGTGCATTGGTGACAGCATCGCGGCAGGCTACACCGTGAGCGGCATCTACATGGATCCCGTCGGTCTGGGCTTCAACCGCGTGACCGGCGCGTACCATGATCTGGTCGCCACCGGTCTGGACGCGAACCTGCTGCAGATGGGCTGCAGCGCGTTCCGCTGCGTGGAGCTGCGCTACATTCTCGACGGCTTCTATTCCGACACGGACGGCATCTGGAACATGGCATTCTCACAGGCATTTGCCCTTGAGAATCTGGACGCGCTCCGCCCCTACTACATCGGCGCCATTCAGGCCGCCGACATCATCACGATCAATCTCGGCTCGAACGACATCCTCTCCTACTCCTACATCCGCGCGATGCTGAAGATGTATGAGGACAACAGCACCGACGCCGAGAAGGCCGTGAAGGCATGGATCGAGGAAAACGGCGGCGACGTCGGACAGGCCTTCCTGAGCATGCTCGGCACGATGCAGACCGTCGGCAAGCTGCCCGCGATCCTCGCGGAGTTTGTCTCGGCGTTCAACGAGGCCTTTGCCAAGTATAAGCAGGACTGGAACGCCGCGCTCAAGGCGATCTATGAGCTGAACCCCGATGTACAGATCATCACCGTCGGCGTTTACAACCCCGCGAACAACATCTCCATCACCGAGGGCGGCAGCTTCAAGGTCGGCCCCTTCATGCAGCCGTTCGTCGATCAGATCAACGCCTTCCTCAAGTCCGGCCATAACTACGCCAAGCAGTGCCCGTTCGCGGACGTGACCGGCACCGAGACCTGGCCGATCGCCGTCACCGGCGGCGACTTCACCGCGAAGTACAACTGGTGCTCTCACCCGACCCGCGCCGGCCACATGTACATGGCGTCCAAGATCATGGAAGTGATCCCGAACCGCTATGTCGAGGTCGAGCCGACTGTGGATCCCGGCACGGATCCCGGCACGGATCCCGGCACCGATCCCGGTACTGACCCCGGCACCGATCCCGGCACCGATCCCGGCACCGATCCCGGCACCGATCCCGGTACTGACCCCGGCACCGATCCCGGCACCGATCCCGGTACTGACCCCGGCACCGATCCCGGCACTGATCCCGGCACCGAGCCGGTGAAGGAGTTCCCCTTCAAGGACGTGACGGAGAAGGACTGGTCCTATGACGATATCTATTACGTCTGGGAAAACGGTCTCATGAAGGGCATGGAGGAGGATCTCTTCGTGCCGCAGGGCACCACGACCCGCGCGCAGTTTGCAACCGTGCTCTACCGCATGGCCGGCTCTCCCGAGGTCACCAAGGCCGATTACGCCAAGTGCCCGTTCACCGATCTGGTGGATGACTGGTACAAGGACGCCGTCGTCTGGGCGTACAACGCCAAGGTCGTCACCGGTGTGACCGACACGACCTTCGTTCCCGGCGCGAACATCACCCGCGAGCAGATGGTCGCAATGCTCTACCGCTACAGCGGCGAGACCGGCGCGGCGGATCTGTCGAAGATCAAGGACGCCGACGCGATCAGCGAGTATGCCAAGCCCGCCGTGGCCTGGGCCGTGGCGAACGGCGTCGTGGCCGGCTTCCCGGACGGCACCTTCCAGCCGAACGGCAACGCCACCCGCGAGCAGATGGCCGCGATCATCGCACGCTTTGACAAGCTCGGGAAATAAAAGAAAAGATGCACCGCAATGCGGTGCATCTTTTCTTTTACTGTCGAAGGGATACTCGCGCTTATCGCGCGGGCTTTGGCCCGCTTGGTCGGCGCGAGGGCGCGGCATCAGCCGCGCCTCAGGGAGATTTTCCGCCGCACATGTCGCCGGAAAATCGATTGGAATCTATTCGCGGCATCCGAGCCGCGAACTCTGCGAGGCAGCTGTAGACTTCGTTTTCGAACGCATCCTTTTTCTTTATTGACAAGCGCTTCCTGCTTCCTGTACACTGGCCTTGACGGGAGGAGATACGCATGAAGAAGTTTTTCAAAGCACTCGGCAAAATCATCGCCGGGATTCTCGTTCTGGCGCTGCTGCTCATCATCGTGCTCGCGGTCATTCCGCTGACGGAGCGGGTGGCGAAGGCGCCGGCTGCCGACGCCGGGGACTGGATGGCGGCGCTGCCGGATGAGCGCGCGATCAGCGAAATTGTCATCCCCGGCACGCATGACTGCGCATCTCAGAATGCGCAGCTCGGCTTCATCACGAAGTGTCAGGCGCTGGATATTGCGCAGCAGCTGAATATCGGCGCACGGTATCTGGACGTGCGGCTCGGCGCGGTCGGCGGGGCGCTGAAGCTCTATCACGGCTTTACAAAGTGCAAGGCCTCTCCCCTGCCGTGGGCGGCGCAGATCGATCTCGAGGATGTGCTGTGCGACTGCTATGCGTTTCTCGATGCGCACCCGGGCGAGACGATCCTTTTTGCGGTGAAGCAGGAGCACGGCGGCCTTTCGGACGCGGAGTTTGACGCGCTGATGCAGAGCTATGTGCAGCGCGACCCCGAGCGCTGGCTGACGCCGGACGCGATTCCGACGCTGGGCGAGGCCAGAGGCAAGCTCGTTTTGCTGCGGCGCTATGAGGGCGCGGGGCTGAGCCTGCTGTGGGCCAACCAGAACGGGCATGACGATGTGAGCCTGAACACCGTGGCCGAAGACAACGGCAGCTACACGCTCTGGGTGCAGGATCGGTATGAATACGGCGCGGCGGACAAGTGGAACGCATTTCTTGCCGGGCTGGACGCGGCGCAGACCGACGGCGAGAGCGCCGCAGTGCATTTTCTGAGCACCAAGGGCACCCTGCCGCAGGGGCATCCGTGGTTCTTTGCCAGGAGGCTGAATCCGCAGCTGCTCGCGCTGGATCAGGCGCAGCTCGGCGGCTGGATCGTCGTCGATTTCCTGACGCCGGAGCTGGCGCAGGCGATTTATTCGGTGAATCAATAAAGAGCAAATCACGCTCTGCGCGGAATCAGAGAAAATGTAGGGGAGGGGCTTGCCCCTCCCGCGCAAATCAGATGTATTTCAGCGTATGTTTAAGGCGAATCCGCAGGATAACAACTCTGTGAATTCGCCTTTCTTTCCATGGAACCAAAGCTGGAACGCCGGGAGGGGCAAGCCCCTCCCCTACGTCGTCTCTATCAGATCGGCATAGATGCGCGGGCCGATGGTGTTATTTCAGCAGCTGGCGCAGCGCCTTCTCGCTGGCGTTGGGCAGGATCTCCTGCAGGTGGCGCAGGATGCGCTCGAAGGACTCCTCCGGGGTGCGGCGGTAGACGTTTTTGCGAAACGCCGCGCCGAGGTGCTTTTCCGGCGTGGAATACTCCGCGACGCCCCAGCCGTAGGGCCTGCCCTGCCGGTCGAGATCGTAGACAAAATCGCTGATGAGGACATAGCCGAGATGCTGCAGGCGCGTGATCGACACATCGAACCCCTTGCGTCCCTCTTTTCCGTAGCCGCCGAGATCCTTGAGCGCGCGGGAGAGGATCGGCGCGCGCGGCTCCAAAAGCTCATAGAGCGCCTTGTCGGCATGGCGGGCCTTGCCGTCTTCCCAGAGCGCGTCGAAGTCATAGCCGTCGCGGCGGTAGTTGGCGAAGTCCGGGAACCACTCGCGGCTGACATAGACCGCCTTGCCGCCGAAGAACTTGCCGTAGGCACAGCCGGTCTCGCGAATGACGGGACCCTTCCACTCCCAGAGCCCCTCCTCATCGGAAAACCAGACCTCGGGCGCGGCGTGCTCGGCGAGGGAGAAGCCCTGAATGCGGTTTTTGAAAAACGGCACAAAGCCGAACTGCTCCACGGCGCGGACGAGATCGGCGCGGGTTCGGATCTGAAAATCAAAGACATCTGACATGGTAAACGCTCCTTTACGCCAACACTCTACCATATTTTACAGGGCACGGCAAGTGTGGTTGGAAAGCGGGCGGAAGATGTGGTAGAATGGCAAGAGAAAGGAGGATGCGACATGCATGACATCTGGAATCCGTGGCATGGGTGCCGGCGCGTCAGCGAGGGCTGCCGGAACTGCTACATGTTCTTTCTCGACGCGCAGCGCGGGAAAGACGGCGGGGACATTTACCGCACGAAGGCCGGGTTTCGCTATCCGCTGTCCAAGGACCGCAGCGGGCAGTATAAGGTCAAAAGCGGCGAGATGCTGCGCGTTTGCATGACGTCAGACTTCTTTCTGGCCGAGGCCGATCCCTGGCGGGACGAGGCCTGGGAGATCATGGCGCAGCGGCCGGACGTGAAGTTCTTCCTGCTCACGAAGCGCCCCGAGCGCGTGAGGGACTGTCTGCCGCACGACTGGGGCGACGGCTGGGAGAACGTGATGCTGAACGTGACGGCGGAAAACCAGCGCCGGGCAGACGAGCGCATTCCGATTTTGCTCTCGCTCCCCTTCAAGCACAAGGGCGTGATGTGCGCGCCGTTCATCGGCCCCGTTTCCATGAAGGACGCCCTCGCGACCGGGCAGATCGAACAGGTGCTCTGCGACGGGGAGAACTACGGCGGCTCCCGCCCCTGCCACTACGAATGGGTCAGGGCGCTGCGGGATGAGTGCGCTGCGGCGGACGTGACGTTCGTCTTCTGCGGCACGGGACGCCGGTTCGTGAAGGACGGAAAGCTCTATAAAATCGAGGAGAGCGCCGTGCAGAGCCAGCAGGCGTTCAAGTCCGGGCTGCACTATCAGGGAAAGCCGATGCGCTTTCATCTGACGGACAGCTGGGGCATGCCAATCCCGGAGGCGCTGCTCTACCGCCCGAAGTTCCGCGATAAGTGCGCGCAGTGCGGCATGCGTCCGACCTGCAACGGGTGCAGCAGCTGCGGAAAATGCGAGACGGAACGAACATGAGAATGCGTTTATCGTTCATATTCTCAAAAACGAGTTTACATAACTCTTAAAAAACTGTGCCTTGCTTATTGACAAAGAATGGTCCTTAGGGTATCATTTTAAAGGTTATACAGAGGTCTTGTCGGTTTTGGGCCGCGCCTCTGTCAAAAGAAAGCTGTGCTCTCCAGAAGGAGGATTTGAGAGCCTGTTAGCGCCGGGACCGTAATGGGTTGACGAGGTCGGCAGTCATCGAAAGATTCGGCGGATGCTGCCGCGGCCAACGTGGGCCGTGAGGGATGAACGAAAAAGCAGAATCAACACTGTAACAGAGGTTCTCCCGACACGCGAAATCATCTTATGAATAAAGGAGTTTTGCGATATGAGAGTCGTGATCCAGGATACCTACGAAAAAATGAGCCTTTGGGCTGCGCACTACATTGCCGATAAGATCAACAACCACAAGGAAGACCGTCCCTTCATTCTCGGTCTGCCGACGGGTTCTTCCCCGATCGGGGTATATAAAGAGCTGGCCCGCATGAATCAGGCCGGTGAGGTCTCCTTCGCCAACGTCGTGACCTTCAACATGGACGAGTATCTCGGCCTGCCCCACGAGCATGACCAGAGCTACTGGTACTTCATGCACGACAACTTCTTCGATCATCTGGTCGACATGAAGCCGGAGAACATCAACATCCTCAACGGCATGACCGACGATCCCGAGGGCGAGTGCGCCCGCTACGAGGAGAAGATCGCCTCCTACGGCGGCATCGACCTCTTCATGGGCGGCATCGGCGTGGACGGCCACATCGCCTTCAACGAGCCCTTCACGAGCCTGAAGAGCCGCACGGGCGTGCGCGATCTGACGACCGACACCCGCATCGTGAACTCCCGCTTCTTCGGCAACGATCCCGAGGCTGTTCCGGCCCAGGCGCTGTCTGTCGGCGTCGGCACCGTGTACGACTCCAAGGAAGTGCTGATCCTCATCAACGGCCACAACAAGGCCCGCGCGCTGGCCGCGACCGTCGAGGGCAACGTGAGCCACAAGTGGACCTGCAGCGCCCTGCAGATGCACAACGGCGCGATCATCGCCTGCGACGAGGCCGCCTGCGGCGAGCTGACCGTGGACACCTACAAGTATTTCCTCGACATCGAGAAGAAGGAGCGCCTTTAATGTATACAATCAAAGACCTCTATGATCTCGACCACACGCTGGCGAAGGATTATCTTCTCCAGTTCACCTACCCCTGGGAGGCCCTGAAGGGCATCAAGGACTTCATTCTCCAGCTCGGCCCCACGCTGGGCGAGGAGTATGAGGAAGTTTCCGAGCACGTCTGGGTGCACAAGACGGCGAAGGTCTTCCCCTCCGCGTACCTCGGCGCGCCCTGCATCATCGGCCCCGAGACCGAGGTGCGCCACTGCGCGTTCATCCGCGGCAGCGCGCTCGTGGGCGCAAACTGCGTCGTGGGCAACTCCGTGGAGCTCAAGAACGTGATTCTCTTTGACCATGTGCAGACCCCGCACTACAACTACGTGGGCGACTCCATCCTCGGCTATTACTCCCACATGGGCGCGGGCTCCATCACCTCGAACGTCAAGAGCGACAAGAAGCTCGTCGTCGTGCACAACGGCACCGAGCACATTGAGACCGGCGTGAAGAAGTTCGGCGCGATGCTCGGCGACTATGTCGAGGTCGGCTGCAACGCCGTGTGCAACCCCGGCACCGTGATCGGACGGCACTCCAACGTCTACCCCACCAGCTGCGTGCGCGGCGTCGTGCCGGCAAACAGCATCTTCCGCAACAACGGCGAGATCAGAGAAAAGAGGGACTGACCTATGGGCAAATATTTCGGAACCGAGGGCTTCCGCGGCGAAGCCAACCAGACGCTGACCTTTGAGCACGCGATCCAGATCGGCCGCTTCCTCGGCTGGTACTACGGCGCGCGCCAGAACAAGAAGTGCAAGATCGTCATCGGCAAGGACACCCGCCGCTCGAGCTACATGTTCGAGTACGCACTGTGCACCGGTCTCGTCGCCAGCGGCGCGGACGCCTACATCATGCACGTGACCACGACGCCGTCCGTCGCCTACATCACGCGCGTGGACGACTTTGACTGCGGCATCATGATCTCCGCTTCCCACAACCCCTACTACGACAACGGCATCAAGCTCTTCAACGGCCAGGGCGAGAAGATGCCCGAAGAGACGATTCTCGAGATCGAGGATTACATCGACGGCAAGACGGAAGTGCCGGTTGCCGAGCGCGACGCCATCGGCAGAACGGTGGACTACGTCTCCGGCCGCAACCGCTACATCGGTCACCTGATCTCCATGAGCAAGTACGGCTTCAAGGACGTGAAGGTCGGTCTCGACGTCGCCAACGGCGCCAGCTGGCAGATCGCGAAGGCTGTGTTCGACGCGCTGGGCGCGAAGACCTATGTCATCAACGACGCCCCCGACGGCTACAACATCAACACCGACTGCGGCAGCACGCACATTGAGCATCTGCAGAAGTACGTCGTGGACAACGGTCTCGACGTGGGCTTTGCCTTCGACGGCGACGCGGACCGCTGCCTCGCGGTCGATGAGAAGGGCAACGTCGTCACCGGCGACCACACCCTGTACATCTACGGCCTGTACATGAAGGAGCGCGGCAAGCTGCTGAACAACAAGGTCGTGACGACGGTCATGTCGAACTTCGGCCTGTACAAGGCGCTCGACAAGGTCGGCATCGACTACGACAAGACCAAGGTCGGCGACAAGTACGTCTATGAAAACATGGTGCAGACCGGCAACCGCATCGGCGGCGAGCAGTCCGGCCACATCATCTTCTCGAAGTATGAGACCACCGGCGACGGCATCCTCACGGCGCTGAAGCTGATGGAGGTCATGCTGGCCCGCGGCAAGAGCATGAGCGAGCTCGCGGCCCCCGTGGTGTTCTATCCGCAGGTGCTGAAAAACGTGCGCGTGAAGTCCAAGCCCGAGGCGCAGAACGACCCCGACGTGCAGGCGGCGGTCAAGGCAGTCAGCGAGGCCCTCGGCGAGGATGGCCGCATCCTCGTGCGCGAGAGCGGCACCGAGCCCGTCATCCGCGTGATGGTCGAGGCCGGCAGCGACGAGATCTGCGAGAAGTACGTCGATCAGGTGATCGAGGTCATCAAGAGCAAGGGACATATGGAGTAAGCCAAAATCTGAAATTCCCTGACGGGTCATGCCGTCAGGGAATTTTTTGTATTTTGTGAAATATGTATTACATAGCCGTTAATAAAAGATTTACATTTTCAGCCTTAATTTTAAAAAAAGAAGTGGCACACGGGCAGTAAGCGTGGTATAATTCCCTATTGCAGAGTATCGAAATTTGTTGATTTACGGGAGATTTTTGCATTGTTTCACTTGACGTTCAAATCCAGACGCTTCGTGCTCGGGGCGGTTCTGGCGGTTGTGGCCGCGGCGGCGCTGATCGCGGTGCACACGCCGGACTGGGTCGTGCCGCTGGTGATGCTGGGGTTCCTCGCCTTCGGCAGTTTCCGGTGGGAGCCGGAGGAGCCGTGGCGCACGATGGCGATCGTGCTGATCCCGATCGTCGGCGCGTTTTTGCTCATGTGGCTGACGCAGGGCGCGATGGGCTCGCGGGTGCTTCCCCTCACCTTCCAGGAGTTTATCCTCGGCGTCGCGATCGGCTATGGGATGATTCTCTTCTTCACGATCATCAACGCCAATGCGGCCCTCGGCGCGGCGCTCGGCATGGCGCTGCTGCTCCTGCTCGTGACGGCGGATTACTACGTTTACACCTTCCGCGGCACGGAGCTTCTGCCGACGGATATGCTGGCCGCGCGCACGGCGCTGAGCGTGGCGGGCGAATATAATTACACGCCGAGCGCGAATCTCGTGCAGGTCTGGGTGTTCTACGCGCTGTTCATCTTCGGCGTTTCGGCGGTGCGGCTGGGCCATCTCGGGCGCAAGCGCCTGACGCTGACGGGCGTGCCGATTCTGGCCGCGGTCTCGATTGCAATCGGCCTCGGCATGACGGGACTGACCAGCCAGCAGTGGCACCTGCACGGCGTGAACTACAACGGCTTTCTGCTGAACTTTGCCATCGAGCTGCGCGACAGCTTCATCCGCAAGCCCGCGGGCTACGACGTGGCAGAGCTCGCGGCGAAGGCGGGCGAATATGACGCCGTCCTCCCCGCGGCCGACGAGGACGACCCGACGATCATCGTGATCATGGACGAGTCCTACGCCGACTTCCGCCGTCTCGGCGACCATTTCCAGACGAACATCGACGTGATGCCGTTTTTCGACTCGCTGCAGGAGAACACGATCCGCGGCTTTGCGCTCTCGAGCGTTTACGGCGGCGGCACGGCGAACTCCGAATACGAATTCCTCACCGGCAACTCGCTCGCCTATCTCCCGGCGGGCTGCGTGGCCTATCAGCAGTATCTGCCGGCGGACGCGTATTCGATGGTCTCCTCCCTGCGCGACCGGGGCTATGCCACCGTGGCGATGCACCCGTATTACGCCAGCGGATGGATGCGCAACAAGGTATGGCCGCAGCTCGGCTTCAGCGAGACCTACTTCCTCGAGAGCTTCCCGCAGCAGAACCTCGTGCGCCGGTTCGTGAGCGATCAGGAGATGTTCGAGAAGGTCGTGCGGCGGTATGAGACGCGCGATAAGTCCCGCCCCATGTTCCTCTTCGGCGTGACGATGCAGAACCACGGCGGTTATCGCTATTACGGCGAGAACTACATGACCGAGGTGCGGCTGCGCGGCTTCACGCAGGCCTATCCGCGCGCGGAGCAGTATCTGACGCTGATCCATGAGACGGACAAGGCGCTGCAGTATCTGATCGAATACTTCCAGCAGGTGGACGAGAAGGTCGTCATCGCGTTCTTCGGCGATCATCTGCCGAGTCTGGATCAGGAGTTTTACGAGGAGGTCCACGGCGGCCCGTTCGAGGATCTGACGGAGCAGATGCTGCAGTACACGATCCCGTTCTTCGTCTGGGCGAACTACGACATCGAAGAGCAGTATGTGGATCTGACGAGCATCAACTTCATGTCGAACTACGTCTACGACGCGGCCGGCATCGAAAAGCCCGCCTACACGCAGCTGCTCGAGGAGATCTCCGATCAGATCCCCGCGATCAACTCCAAGGGCTTCTGGTACAGCGCGGGCAACAAGATGCTTCCGCTCGACCAGGCCGAGGACGACGAGGCGGCGACGCTGAATCTGTTCAACCAGCTGCAGTACAACAACACATTCGACAAAAAAGGCCGGTTGGACATCTTCCGCCGGACGAGCTGAATGCAAACAATTTCCCGGCTTCACAAGAATGAGGTGCACCCCGTCAAGAGGACAATGAAATAATATAAAAGTTTTTCACGGCTAGCAGCTTCGGCTGCTGGCCGCTTTTTTATGCGGCTAGACACAACTCATGCTTCTCCATCGGCGTCAGGACGCCAAGTCTGCGCT
>JAFRDQ010000066.1 GCA_017411225.1 Oscillospiraceae bacterium | reverse complement strand
GGTGCTGCCCGGGAGGGGCAAGCCCCTCCCCTACGGTTCTCATTTTGTGCGCAGCATCATCGGCGGGCGACCACAGGTCGCCCCTACGGCAGCCTCAGTATGGGGCATAGCCCCATGCGATAAGCGCGAGTATCAAAATGAACGCCCGCCACAATGTGGCGGGCGTTCATTTTGGGCGTCAGCCGGTCATGACCCAGCTGCCCTCGATCTGTGCGTTTTTGACAAACGGGACGAATCTGGTCTCGAGATTGAACCCCTCGGACGCGCCGGAGATCTTTTCCTTCAGGGTGGTGAGCGTGTCGCCCTCGCCGAAGGCGCAGAGGCGGCTGAAGATCTTGGCCATGAGCTCGAGATCCTGCCCGGTCGTGCCCTCGCGGCCCTGCAGGGCGGAGTCGGACGAGAGGATCACATCGAGCTCGACGCCGCGGTCGGAGATCGCCGAGCGCAGATACTGCGCGAGACTCACGACCGCGTCGCGCGGCGTGGGCGTGGTGCTCATCTGCGCGGAGAAGCCGAGCTCCGCCGTCGTGTCGGGCAGCTGCATATAGGAATAGGCGATCTCGTCGAAGCCCATGTCCGCGAGCTCCCGGCTGAGACTGCCGAGATATTCGCGCAGGCTCGTGCTGTAAGGATCGACCCAGCCGCCGGAGCCGTCGGCATAGGGATCGCCATTGGCGGTCTTGAGGGCCATGGCGGCATAGCGCTCGGCCATGAGCGAATCGACGCAGGCGCTCACGACGGCGACGAAGCGCATGTCGTGATACTCCGCCTTGAGATCGCGGATCGACTCGGCGATCTCGCGCGTGCCGTTGACCTCGAACGACTCCGCGAGCGCGACGCTCGACTTCCATGCGAGCGAGCCGGAGGGCGGCTTCATCTGCAGGACGATCGTGTTGCCCTTGGCGGCGGCCACCTGCTGGGCGGCGGCGGCGAGCGTCTCGGGCGTGATGGAGTCCGCCGTGAGATACTTCCCGCGCATCGCCTCGAGATCCTGCCCCGCCGAGGAGATCAGGGAGGCATAGTTCGGCTCGTCATACACCAGCTCCGCCGGATAGATCGTCGGCGAGGGCGCGGCGGCGTCCTCGGCCGTGACGCGCTCGCCGAACATGGGAAAGAGCACATGCACGCCTTCCTTGTCGTAGACGATGTATTTGTGGAAGGAGTAAATGAGCAGCAGCGCGAGGAACAGCAAAATGCCGATCACCGTGAGCACCGTGCGCCAGACCCCTCCCCAACCGCGCCGCCGGGCACGGTAAACATCGGGATGGTTAGACATAGATATACAACCTCAAATCATGGAGAAAATGAGGAATTAGGAATTAGGAGTTAGGAATTATCAAATCGGGCTCTGACAGATCAGAACCAGACAATTCCTCATTCCTAATTCCTCATTCCTAATTCAATTCTGTCTGCTCCAGCGCCATCATCTGCTGCACTCTTCTCTCGTGTCTCCCGCCCTCGAATTCGGTGTCGAGGAAGGTGTCGACGATCTTGAGCGCGAGACCGGGGCCGACGACGCGCGCGCCGAGGGCGACGATGTTCGCGTCGTTGTGGCGGCGGGTCATCTCGGCGGAGAAGCAGTCGCCGCAGAGGGCGGCGCGCACGCCGTGGATCTTGTTGGCGGAGATGGAGATGCCGATGCCTGTGCCGCAGATGAGAATGCCGCGCTCGCACTCGCCGGAGGCGACGGCTCTGCCGACGGCAGCGCCATACTGCGGATAATCGCAGCTCTCAGCCGTGTAGGTGCCATAGTCCTTGTATTCCAGACCTCTGGCCTCCAGATGCTTCATAATCTCCTGCTTCAGGGCAAAGCCCCCGTGATCGGAACCGATTGCAATCATGTTAAAATACCTCATTTCATAAAATTCAGAAAATGAGGAATTAGGAATTAGGAATTAGGAATTTCCGTTCCGGTCATTCCTCATTCCTCATTCCTCATTCCTAATTGTTAAAACGGCCAGCTCGGGAACCACTTGAGCGCCTTCCACGTGTAGTTCCGCGACACCTCCACGCCCGTGAGCACCGGGTAGAACGCGGCGAAGAGCGCGAGACTGACGCCGGTGAAGGCGTACATCCAGCGGATGTGGCCGCGGGCGCGCATATCGTCGAACACCGCGCAGAGCGCGAGGACGAGGAAGACCACCGCCGCGAAATAGTGATACGCGAACGTCAGGCGCGAGACCAGAATCCACGGCACGAGCTGCGCGAGATAGCCGACGACGATGAACACCGCGCGGCGGTCGCGCTTTCGGATCGAGCGGACGATCAGATACACGACGCTCACGAGCCCCGCCCACGTCAGCAGCGGATTCATAAACGCGCCGATGGTCTCGACCGTGCCCTCGCCGTACTCGAGATAATAGAGGATCGGGCGGATATCAAACAGCCACTGCCACCAGCTGGAGGAATAGGGGTGCTCGGCGATGAGCCCGGCGTGATACGTGAACATGAAGGACTGGTTTTCCAGCACGGTCTTGAGATAATCCTTCGTGAAATACATGCCCGGCGCGGTCAGTCCCTTTGCCAAGCCATAGGGCGTGTAGCTGAGATAGTAGATGAGCGCCGGGACCATCACGAACCAGACGAGGCAGAAGCCCACGTTCAGCACAAAATCCTCAAAGCAGCGCTTCTGCCAGGACTGCCCCTTGGCGTCATGGAAGCGGTAGAGCCACGCGATGATCCAGAGCACGCCGAGACCCGCCCCGGCATAGAGGCACGTCCACTTGCTCGCCGCGCCCAGCCCGAAGAACACGCCCGCGAGCGCGAGATCGCGCCAGCTGTCGTGATCATACCAGCTCCAGAAGAACAGATACATGAGCAGGATGAAGAACACGCCGTAGGTGTCGATCGTGGCGATGCGCGTCTGCGCAAAGTGCATGAAGTCAAACGCGAAGATCGCCGTACCGCAGAGGGCAATGCGGTCATCCCCAAAGAGCCTGCGAATGAGCTGCCACATCACGGGCAGCATCAGCACGCCGAAGAGCACGCCCATGAAGCGCCAGCCGAAGGGATTGACGCCGAAGATCGTGAGCCCGAGGGCGATGATGAGCTTGCCGAGCGGCGGGTGCGAGACCTCATAGGGCTTAATGAGCCGCAGATGCTCCAGCGCGGTGCGCGCGTGGTAGATCTCGTCGAAATACGTGCTGTTGCGCCAGGTGGATTCCTCCGGCACGGCCATCGGCTCGTCGCAGAGGGCCTCCGCGCCCGGCTGCACGGAGATGTCCGAGGGGTCGACGAGCAGGCCGTTGGTATCAAAAAACGCCATCTCGCCGATCTCAATGTCCTCGTCGCCGTCGGCCTTGGCATAGAGCACGACGGTGTCGGTCGTGAGATCCTGCGCCGGGTCGGTGATTTCCGCGTCGCACCACTTGAACACCTCGCGGTAGGAGTGCTTGAGCGTGCCGGCGAGGATCTCCTGCCCATCCTGCACGACGGTCAGGCTCACCTCGCCCGTGTTGAGCCCGGCGAAATAGAACACGCGGCCGAGGGGCACCTTGCTGTCAAAATGAATTTCCACGCGCTCGCCGTCCGGCAGGGCATAATACGTCTCGGGCGCGGACGTGTCGCCGAGATTAAAAAAGGCGATGAGCGCATACACTGCCGTGAGCGCGAGGATCGGCCACGGCTTCATCGTGCGCTTTTCGACCGAGGCGGGAGGCGCCTTCCTGCCGCGCTTCGATTTCTTCGACGGCACGTCGTAATTCTCGCCGATCAGGCCGAGGATGAAAAACAGCACCGCGAACGTGATCGCAAGCGCCGGGAAAAGATAAGTCAAAGGATTCAAGCTGTCTGCGCATCCTTTCCGAAAAATGATACAACTTCAGATGTACTATTATGATTTGATCATCATCTCATCATCCGATGAGTGACACAAACGCCTCGTTTGTGTCTGGAAATAAAAGCCTTGCGGGCTTTTATTTCAGATGATCAAATCACAATGTTGTAATCATTTGGCGTGTATACACGCCAAACATGCGGTTATTACCGCATACTTCCGCTTCGCGGAAGTGATTACTTAATTATAGTACAAATCCCCTCCGCTTGTCTACCTTCCGGCAAAAAAGTTCGGCTGAAAAAACAGCTTGGAACACTTGACATAATGTTCAAATCTCGCTAGAATAATATGGTGATATTTTATGCGGAGTGTGGAGACTTCGTTTGAAATATTTGACACTTTCCCGACGGGGTTTCCCCGTCTTTTCCGAATGAAAAAAGAGATCTGACGAGAATGGAGGAATCATACCCACAATGCTAGACACCATCATTTGGGTGGTCGCTGTCATCGCAGCGCTCGTGATTGGATTTATCCTGGGCGTTGTTTATCGTAAAAAGGTCGCCGAGGCGGAGATCGCCGGAGCGGAGGAAGAGGCCAAGCGCATCATCAACGACGCCATCAAGAGCGCCGAGAGCAAGAAGCGCGAGGCACTGGTGGAGGCCAAGGAGGAGATCCACCGCAACCGCACCGAGTTTGAAAAGGAAGAGAAGGCCCGCCGCAGCGAGCTGCAGAAGCAGGAACGCCGCCTGCAGCAGAAGGAGGAAACGCTCGACCGCAAGACCGACGCGCTCGACCGCAAGACCGACTCCCTCAACCAGCGTCTCGCCAACGTAGAGGCGCAGCAGAACGAGATCAAAGCGATCAAGAAAACCCAGCAGGAACGGCTGGAGGAAATCTCCGGCTACACCATCGAGGAGGCCAAGGCCTACCTCATCGAGAGTCTCGAAAACGAGGTCGTGCACGAGAAGGCCGCCAAGATCAAGGAGATCGAGAGCCAGCTCAAGGACGACGCCGAGAGCATGGCGCGCGAGATCATCGGCACGGCCATCCAGCGCTGCGCCGCCGACCACGCAAGCGAGGTCACCGTCTCGGTCGTTCCCCTGCCGAACGACGAGATGAAGGGCCGCATCATCGGCCGCGAGGGCCGCAACATCCGCGCAATCGAAACGCTCACGGGCTGCGATCTGATCATCGACGATACGCCCGAGGCGATCACCGTCTCCAGCTTCGACCCGGTCCGCCGCGAGGTGGCGAGACTCGCGCTCGAAAAGCTCATTCAGGACGGCCGCATCCACCCCGCCCGCATTGAGGAGATGGTGGCCAAGGCCCAGAAGGAGGTCAACAACACCATCCGTCAGGAGGGTGAGCGCGCCGCCTTTGAAACGAACATCCACGGTCTCAACAGCGAGATCATCAAGCTGCTCGGCCGCATGAAGTACCGCACGAGCTACGGTCAGAACGTGCTGCAGCACTCCATCGAGGTCTCCCACATCGCGGGGCTCATCGCCTCCGAGCTGGGCGCCGACGTCGCCATCGCCAAGCGCGCGGGTCTTCTCCACGACCTGGGCAAGTCCATCGACCACGAGGTCGAGGGCAGCCACGTGACCATCGGCGTGAACCTCGCGAGAAAGTACAAGGAGAGCGAGGCCGTCATCCACGCCATCGAGGCGCACCACGGCGACGTGGAGGCGCACACGGTCGAGGCCTGCATCGTGCAGGCGGCCGACACGATCTCCGCCGCCCGCCCCGGCGCCCGCCGCGAGAACATCGAGAACTACGTCAAGCGTCTCGAAAAGCTCGAGGAGGTCACCAAGTCCTTCCCCGGCATCGGCAGCTGCTACGCCATCCAGGCCGGACGCGAGATCCGCGTCATGGTCAAGCCCGAGGAGGTCAGCGAGGATCAGATGGTCCTCCTCGCCCGCGACATCGCCAAGAAGATCGAGGACGAGCTCACCTACCCCGGCCAGATCAAGGTGCACCTGCTCCGCGAGACGAAGGCCGTCGAGTACGCAAAATAATCAAAAAGAGAGCCCGGCTGTGCCGGGCTCTCTTTTTGGATACTCGCGCTTATCGCGCGGGGCTTAGGCCCCGCTTGGTCGGCGCGAGGGGCGCGCGTCGCGCGCGCCCGAGGGAGATTTTTCACCGCACATGTCGCTGAAAAATCGGAATTGAATTCTATTTGCCCTGTCGGGCAAACTCTGCGAGGCCGCTCACAGCGGGAATGCCACGGCCTCCCGGTACAGCTCCTGCAGGATCTCAACGAACCGCTTTAAGCTCTCACGCGCATCGTTCTTGTGCGTGCACAAAACGCACTCGAACCGCTCCGGGCAGTCGAACGGGATCCATGCGAACTGGCCGCTGTGGTCGTTGAGAAACCCCGGCGCGAGGCAGACGCCGCGGCCGGCCGCGACGTTCGTGAGCGTCGTGTCGTGATCCGGGCTGTTGAAATACTCCACCTTCCCGGACGCGATCACCCGGTGCTGCACCGCGCGCAGCGCCGGCGGCGAGCCGCCGCCGACCATGAGCGTGCGGCCAAACAGATCCTCCGCGCAGATCAGATCCCTCTGTGCGAGCGGATCGTCCTTCTGCGCGATGAGATACACGCGGCTGTCAAAAAGCGGATGCACCGTGATGCCCGGGATGTGCTTTGTCTGCTCGCGCAGGGCAAAGAGCACATCCGTCGAAGCGCGCAGGAAGGTCTCCACCCCGTTTTCATACTGGAACATGGGCGTGAGGAGCACCTGACCGTATTCCTTTTCAAACAGCCGCATCGCCTCGGGGAGAAAATACACCGCCTGCCGCACCATGAGGGAGACGGAGATGCTGTCCCGATAGCGCGCGGAGAAATTTTGCCCCCGCTCCACGGCGCGCTTGAGCTCCTCGCGGAGGTTTGCGAGCGCGGCGACGAAATCCGCGCCCGCCGGCGTGAGCGAGGCGCCGCGCCCGCTGCGCTCGAAGATCTGAAACCCGACCTCCTCCTCGAGCAGGCGGATCTGATAGGAAAACGTCGGCTGGCTGACGAAGAGATTTTCCGCCGCGCGGCTGAAATTCAGCGTATGCGCGAGCTCAATGCAGTAATCGACCTGTTTCGACGTCATGGCTGTCTCCTTACTATTTAGATTTTCAATTAATTATACACCTTTTCAATTGGACTTTGCAATGGATTCATGCAATAATAAGGCCAGAAAACAAAAAACGGAGGTCATGAACCATGAAAACCCTGATTGCATTCTATTCCAGAGCGGACGAGAACTACTTCGGCGGCGCGATGCGCTATGTGAAGGTCGGCAACACCGAGATCGTGAGCGGCATCATCCAGGAGCTCACCGGCGCGGACACGTTCAAGATCGAGATGGCGGAGCCCTACTCCCCCGTTTACATGACGTGCATCGAACAGGCCAAGCAGGATCTGCGCAAAAAGGCTCGCCCGGAGCTGAAGGAATACATGGACAGCATCGACGGCTATGACACGATCATCCTCGGCTACCCGAACTACTGGGGCACGATGCCGATGGCCGTGGCGACCTTTCTCGAGCGCTATGACTTCTCCGGCAAGACGATCCTCCCCCTGTGCACAAACGAGGGCAGCGGCATGGGCGCGAGCGAGCGCGACGTGCGCCGCTATGCCCCCGGCGCGGAGGTGAAAACGGGGCTCTCCATCCTCGGCAGCGCCGCGGCGGAGTCCAAAGAGCAGGTGCGCCGCTGGCTCAGTGCCAACGGACTTCTGTGAGGTGAACCAGCGCCATACAAAGTACACCTACGGCAAGGTGACCGTGAAGAAAAACGCCTGGCTCGGCATGAACGTGACGATCTGCCCGGGCGTGACGATCGGGGAATACGCCGTCGTGGCCGCAGGCGCGGTCGTGACAAAGGACGTGCCGGACTATGCCGTGGTCGGCGGCGTGCCGGCGAAGGTCATCCGCATGCAGGACCCGAAGGAGCAGAGAGAGTAATGGACAACAGATTGAATCCATTTGCGGGAGGGGTTTGCCCCTCCCGCTTTTTGCAGCGCAGAAAACCCGTGTGGAGTTTTGAGTGTGGAGTGATGGTGTCGGCTAACGCCGACGGATTTGATTTGCGGGTCATTCGTGAATGACCCCTACAAGAGAAGACAGCATTTCCAGTCTTTCGTAGGGGCGCTTCACGAAGCGCCCGCATATTTAATCGCGCGAAGCGCACATTGAAACTCCACACTCCACACTCCACTCTCCACACTCTTTTTCCCTCTTGCATCTTTCCAATTGTTGTTATACAATACTAATTTGGTTGAATATCTTTTTTTGGAGCGACTATGGCCGATTATATTTACAAACTTGAAATGTCGGGCTTTCTTTGGGAAGTCCACGCTCCGGTGGAGCTGGAGGTGCATGACAACTGCACGCCCTTCCTTACGGATCGGCCCGGCGCGGATGTTTTGTTCCGGTTTCGCATAGAGCAGCCGCCCGAGCGCGGCACGCTCGTGCACGAGCGCTCGCCCCGCGTATGGCAGGAGGACGACGGCGCGCTGCGCATCGAGCGCCTGCCCGCCGCGGCGGTAAAAGCCTGCGCAAGCATCTGGATGCGCGAGGACGATCCGTTCACGGTCACCGGGTGCATTTATCCTGACCGCGTCGGTTTCATCCGCTCGCTGGACCATCTGCTCGACGCCTCCGAGCTGGAGCTGCTGCTGTCAAGACTGGATATCTTCAATCTGCACTCCTCGTTCGTGCGCAGACCTGAGGGAGACGCGATTCTCTTCACCGCCCCCTCCGGCACCGGCAAGAGCACCCAGGCGGATCTCTGGGCCGAATACGCCGGGGCGGACATCTTAAACGGCGACCGGAGCATGCTCCGGCGCGTCGACGGTGTGTGGACGGCCTTCGGCTCGCCCTTCGCCGGCTCGAGCAACATTTTCCGCAACGAATCCGCGCCGGTGCGCGCGCTCGTTGTGCTGCGGCAGGCGCCGGAGAACACGATCCGCCGTCTCCCGCTCGCGGAGG
Organism: Oscillospiraceae bacterium; assembly: GCA_017411225.1. Lineage (GTDB taxonomy): Bacteria > Bacillota > Clostridia > Oscillospirales > Oscillospiraceae > CAG-103. The sequence goes on along the minus strand of JAFRDQ010000066.1, from coordinate 5,817 downwards.
CATTCCGCGCGATTTATTCCGAATCGGTGCTGCCCCGGTGGCACACCGAGGCGCATCAGCACATCATCTCTCTCGTGACCGAGATCGTGAGCGAGGTGCCGGTCTATCTGCTCGCCTGCACGCCGGACGAGCGCGCCGTGACGCTGCTGAAGAAAACCCTGGAAGGAGAACCAACATGATTGCTGAAAGAGGCTCCAGCGTACTGGTGGAGCATCTGCACCGCCGCGCCGATGTGCAGGGCATCCCGCTCTCGGGCACGTTTGAGCTCACGCCCATGTGCTCCATGAGCTGCAAGATGTGCTATGTGCGCATGACGGCCGAGGAGGTCAAAGCCTCCGGCAAGCGCCTGCGCACCGTGGAGGAATGGCTCTCTCTGGCGCGCGTGATGAAGGAACAGGGCACGCTCCTGCTCCTGCTGACCGGCGGCGAGCCGCTGACCTATCCGGGCTTCCGGGAGCTTTACCGGGAACTTCGGAAAATGGGCTTCGTCATATCCATCAACTCCAACGCCACGCTCATCGACGAGGAGACCGTCAGGTGGTTTGCCGAAGACCCGCCGCAGCGCATCAACATCACGCTCTACGGCGCATCGGACGAGACGTATCTGCGCCTGTGCAATCATGCCACGGGCTACACCGTCGTGACGAGGGCGATCGAGATGCTGCAGGACGCGGGCATCCCCGTGAAGCTCAACTGCAGCGTGACGCCGGACAACGTCTGCGATCTGGAGAAGATCATCGCCTACAGCGATGAGCGCAAGCTCGTTCTGCAGGCCACGAGCTACATGTTCCCGCCCCTGCGCCGGGACGAGACGAGCGTCGGAAAAAACGCGCGCTTCTCGCCCGAGGAATGCGCCGCCGTGGAGGCGCGCATCCGCCTGCTGCAGCGCGGCAGAGAGGATCTGCTCAAATACTGCGAGAGCGTGGAATCGCACTGCGTGCTCGAGGAGGACGCCATGTTCGACTGCGAGGGCGACAGCGTGCGCTGCCGCGCGGGCAAGAGCTCGTTCTGGATCACCTGGGACGGACGGCTGCTGCTGTGCGCGATGATGGACAACCCCAGCTACAACGTGTTTGAAATGGGCTTTCCCGCCGAATGGCAGGCGCTGCGCGAGCGGACGCAGGCGATCCGCCTGCCCGCGGAATGCGCCGCCTGCGACTCCAAGGACGTCTGCCGCTCCTGCGCCGCCATGATCTACACCGAAACCGGCTGCTACGACAAGAAACCGCAGTATCGCTGCGACCTGATGCGCGCCACGGGTCCCGCCTGCCGCGCATTGTTAAAGGAGGACGATTAAATGAGCCAGGAACCGGAAAAGAAAGAAACCAAAAACCCGGCCGACCGCTTCAACAAGGTCAACCGGAAGATGACCATCGTCTGGACAGGCGTGGCCGTGCTGGTCGTGCTCGCGATCGCGCTCGGCATCTTCTTCGCCTCGAAGGGCAGCGCCCCCAAGCAGCCCGCGGGCTCGGGCTCCATGGAGGGCACAGTCATCATCAACGACGACGGCCAGAAGGTGCTCGTGGACGATGAAGGCAACGAGCTCGAGGTGCTCGATGAAAACCCGATCGACACGATCCGCCAGACCGGCAACAGCAACCTCTCCGGCGTCCAGACCGACACCGGCAGCGGCACCGCCGGCACGGGCGAGGAGACGGTAAAGCAGCCGTGGACCACGCTCAATGACGCCGACTACGGCATTGAGATCCGCACGCTCGCCGCGGGCTACGACGGCGCCTTCCTCGAGGACGGCAGCGACGACGAGGTCAAAAACGTCCTCGCGCTCCTGTTCAAGAACACCAGCGACAAGGACATCCAGTACGCCGAGTACGCCTTCGCCGTGGACGGCAAGCCGATCTCCTTCAAGGTCAGCGATCTGCCCGCGGGCCAGACCTGCGTCGTGCTCGAGGCCTCGCGCCATCAGCGCAGCACCAGCGAGGTGCTGGAGCTGATCAGCCGCGTCGTCGCGCCGGTGGACATGCTCCCGGGCTCTGACAAGGTCATCCCCGTCATCAACGACGACAACACGATCACCCTGATGAACACCACGCAGGAGGAGCTGCCGGTCGTGCGCGTGTTCTATAAGTATTACTACCCGGATGAGAACACCTTCGTCGGCGGCATCACCTACACCGCCACCGCCACGAAAGTCCCCGCCGGCGGCAGCGTCACGATCGCCCCGTCGCACTTCGAGGCAAACGCGAGTGTGATTATGGGCACGGGTGTGTATGAGCAGTAAATGAATTAGGAATGAGGAATGAGGAATTAGGAATTGAAACACTTGGAGCACTCCTAATTCCTAACTCCTAATTCCTAATTTGTTCCCACTCTTGCTTTTTCCCCGCTGCAATGTTATAATCCCTGCATATATCGTCACGGCTGTGATGGAGTTTGAGTAAAAGCAGCGTTTTCCCGCTTCAGAGAGCGCCCGGTTGGTGCGAGGGCGCGCGGCCTCTGCTTTGAAGTACCCTCCGGAGCCGCTGCCTGAACGCCTTTGGTCATTAAGGTCAGTCGGGTGCGCCCGTTACCGCGCGGATGTGTTTTGCACATCGTGAGCCGTGCTCTGTGAAGGGCACGGAAACCAGAGGTGGTACCGCGTTTTTTTACGTCCTCTGTTCCCGAATTGGGAACAGAGGACGTTTTTGTTGTGGAAACGCCGGGTCAGTCGCCGCGCACATCTTGGCGGATTCTTTTCCGCCTGATTTTGTCTCAAAATCTCGAAATACACAAAGTATTCCTTCGATTTTTCGCCTTCATCAGTCGAAAAATACTCTCGCCAATCTGCACACTTCGACTGATCCGGCGCTTCCATTTTTATAATTCAAAATTAACTACATTGGAGGTAACAGTACAATGGGAATCTATGAGGAACTGCGCTCACGCGGTCTGATCGCGCAGGTCACGAACGAGGAAGAGATCCGCGAGATGGTCAACACCGGCAAGGCCCGGTTCTACATCGGCTTTGACTGCACGGCGGACAGCCTGACCGCCGGTCACTTCATGGCGCTCACGCTCATGAAGCGCCTGCAGCAGGCGGGCAACCAGCCCATCGCCCTCATCGGCGGCGGCACGACCATGATCGGCGACCCCTCGGGCCGCACCGACATGCGCAAGATGCTCACGCGCGAGGATATCAACCACAACGCCGAGTGCTTCAAGCGCCAGATGGAGAAGTTCATCGAGTTCGGCGAGGGCAAGGCCATCATGGTCAACAACGCCGACTGGCTGCTCGATCTCAACTACGTCGATGTGCTGCGCGAGGTCGGCGCGTGCTTCTCGGTCAACAACATGCTCCGCGCCGAGTGCTACAAGCAGCGCATGGAGAAGGGCCTGAGCTTCTTTGAGTTCAACTACATGATCATGCAGAGCTATGATTTTTACTACCTCTTCCAGCACTACGACTGCAACATGCAGTTCGGCGGTGACGACCAGTGGTCGAACATGCTCGGCGGCACGGAGCTGATCCGCAAGAAGCTCGGAAAAGACGCCCACGCGATGACGATCACCCTGCTCACCGACTCGCAGGGCAAGAAGATGGGCAAGACCGCGGGCAACGCCGTCTGGCTCGACCCCAACAAGACCAGCCCCTTCGAGTTCTATCAGTATTGGCGCAACGTCGACGACGCGGACGTGATGAAGTGCATCCGCATGCTCACCTTCCTCCCGCTCGAGGAGATCGACGCGATGGACCAGTGGGACGATGCGCGCATCAACGAGAAGAAGGAGATCCTCGCCATGGAGCTCACCGCGCTCGTGCACGGCGCCGAGGAGGCCGAAAAGGCCCGCGCCGCTGCCCGCGCGCTCTTCTCCGGCGGCGGGGACGACAGCAACATGCCCACCACGGAGCTCAATGACGTGCCGGATGACGGCATGGGCATCATTGACCTGATGATCGCCTGCGGTCTTGCCGCCTCCCGCGGCGAAGCGCGGCGCCTGATTCAGCAGGGCGGCGTGCAGGCCGATGGCGAGAAGGTCGCGGACATTGACTTCAAGGTCGCAAAGGATGCCCTGCAGGCGGGCGTGAAGATCCGCAAGGGCAAGAAGGTCTTCCACAAGGCCATTTTGAAATAAGATGCTCCGCATCACCCTGCTCGGCACCGGCGCGACGATGCCGACGCCGGAGCGCGCGCTCGCGGCGATGGCCCTTAACTGTCAGGGGCGGACGATCCTCTTTGACTGCGGCGAGGGCACGCAGCTGCAGATGCGGCGCCATCACGTGAGCGCCGCGCGCGTGGACTTCATCGCCCTCACGCATTATCACGGCGACCACATCTTCGGTCTGCCGGGGCTGCTGCAGACAATCGCCTGTCTCGGCCGGACAGAGCCGCTCTGGTTCGCCGGGCCCGAGGGGCTCGAGCGCGCGATGGCGCCGATCTTCGCCCTCGCGGGGCCGATGCCGTTTGAAATCCGCGGCGTCACGCTATGCAGGAAGGGCGCGGATCTGGCCGAATTTCTCCCCGGCTGGCCGCGCGGAAGCGTGCTCTCCGCCATCGAGACGGCGCACCGCGTGCCCAGTCAGGGCTATGTGTTTCACTTAAGGCGCGCCGGGCGGTTTCTGCCGGAACAAGCGGAGCGTCTCGGCGTCCAAAAGAAGGACTGGGGAAAGCTCCAGCGCGGCGAGCGCGTCGGGCGCGTACGCCCGCAGCAGGTCATGGGCCCGGAAAGGCCGGGGCTCACCGTCGCCTTCTCGGGCGATACGAAGCCCTGCCGCGCCTTTGAGAGGGCGGCGAAGGGCGCGGACCTGCTCGTGCATGAGGCGACCTACGCCAATGAGGCCGACCGCGCGGAGGCCAACCGCTGGGGCCACTCCACGTTTTCCGACGCGGCGGAGGCGGCCGTCAGAGCCGGGGCAAAGCGCCTCTGGCTCACGCACCTCTCGCAGGCGATCGAGGACATCCCCGCCGCGCTCGACGCGGCAAGAGCCGTCTTCCCCGCCGCCGAATGCCCGCCGGACGGGCACAGTGTCCGCCTGTCGTTCCCGGAAACCAACCCCAACGGAGGGAATCAATGAAACGCTTTGACGATTTGATGCTGCGGCGCGAGCGCATCTGCGGCTTTGTCTGGCTGCCGATCCACGTGATCCTGCTGCCGCTGTTTCTCGTGCCGGTGCTCTATCTGATGCTCGGCGCGGACAAGCTCACCGACGCCGGCGCGAACGTGATCTATTATCTGATCAGCTTCCTGTTCGTGATCATCGTGTTCTGGAACTTCCTGCGCGAGAGCTTCGACCGCTTCGTGGGAAACCTGCGCGGCGCGGTGCTCGCGATGGTCATCGCCTACGCGCTCCAGCTGGTGCTCACGCTGGGGCTGCAGGCGCTGATGAGCGTCTTCGGCGAGCTCGAAACGCCGAACAACGACGCGATCAACGAGCTGGCAAACATCGAATACAAGAAGATCTTCGCCGTCGCGGTGCTCATGGCGCCGATCACGGAGGAGGTGCTGTTTCGCGGCGTGCTCTTCGGCTCGCTGGCGCGCAGGCACCGCTGGCTCGGCTGGGTCGTGTCGGTCGCGGTGTTCTGCCTCTACCACGTGTGGCAGTTCGCCGTCGTGGAGCAGGACTGGACGGTGCTCATCGCAGCGGCGGAGTACATTCCCCTCACCGTCGCAATCACCTACTGCTACGACCGCACGCAGACAATCTGGACGCCGATCTTTTTCCACATCTTCACCAACTCCCTGGCGTTGGCATACATGACGTCCGGGGCCTGACGGACTGCCGTAGGGGCGGGGCTGGCCCCTCCCGCGCAGAACTCAATTCTAAGCAAAAGACAGGTGAGGCGAATTCGCACAGAGCCGCGAATTCGCCTCACTGTGACG
>JAFRDQ010000065.1 GCA_017411225.1 Oscillospiraceae bacterium | reverse complement strand
TGAGAGAATGAGGAATGAGAAATTAGGAATTAGGAATTTACAGATGGTTCCTGCGCAGAAACCATTTGTCATCCTGAGCTTGTCGAAGGATCTTGGCTGTGCAGCAAAAGAGAACATTCAGCGTATGACCAACTGCTTTGCCAAGATTCTTCGACTCCGCACTCCGTGCTCCGCTCAGAATGACAAGTTTGGAGAACTCCTAACTCCTCACTCCTAACTCCTAACTAGCAGAAAGGAATATAAGATGAACGACATTTTACTGTTGAAACCCGGTGAATTGTTTTTAAAGGGTCTCAACAAGCGCTTCTTTGAAGAGAAGCTGATGAATAACCTCCGGCGGCGGCTCAAGCACGTCGGCAGATATGAGGTCTCCTGCCGCCAGTCCACGTTTTATGTGGAGGCGCGGGACGACGAGTCGGATCTGGACGACGCGCTCGAGGCGGCCAAGCAGGTTTTCGGCTTTGCCACCGTCACGCGCGCTGCCGCCTGCGAGAAGGACAAGGACGTGATCGCGCAGAAGGCGATCGAGTACCTGCGCGACGATATGCGCTCCGTCTCCACCTTCAAGGTCGAGACGAAGCGGGGAGATAAGCGCTTTCCGCTCACGAGCATTGAGCTCAGCCAGTATGTCGGCGGCCTCCTCGCCGAGGCGTATCCGAACGCGCGCGCCGAAATGCACGACCCCGAGCTCACCGTGCACCTCGAGGTGCGCGAGATGGCGGCCTATGTCCACGCCAAGCCCCAGCCCGGCGCGGGCGGCATGCCCGTCGGCTCGAACGGCAGCGCCGTCACGCTCCTCTCCGGCGGCATCGACAGCCCCGTGAGCACCTACCTGATTGCCAAGCGCGGCGTGCGCCTCGTGCCGGTGCATTTCTTCTCCTTCCCGTACACCTCCGAGCTCGCGAAGGAGAAGGTCATCTCTCTCGCCAAGCTCTTAGAGCCCTATACCGGCCGCATGACGCTGCAGATCGTCCCCTTCACGCACATTCAGGAGGAGATCCGCCGCCTCTGCCCGGAGGAATATTTCACCCTCATCATGCGCCGCTTCATGATGCGCATCGCCGAGGATATCGCAAAGCACAACGACTGCAAGGCCATCGTCACGGGCGAGAACCTCGGTCAGGTGGCGAGCCAGACCATGGAGGCCATGGCGTCGACGCAGAGCGTCATCGATCTGCCGGTGCTGCAGCCGCTGGTCGGCATGGACAAGACGGACATCATCGCCCACGCGCGGAAAATCGGCACGTTTGAGACCTCCATCCTCCCATATGAGGACTGCTGCACGGTCTTCACGCCGCGCCACCCCAAGACCCGGCCCACCGTCGCCGAGGTCGCCGAGGCGGAGTCCGTGATGGATATCGATGGTCTCGTGCAGGAGGCCATCGCCGGAATCGAAAGGATCAAGATCGGATATGAATGCTGAAATCATCTCTGTCGGCACCGAGCTGCTGCTCGGCGAGACGATCAACACCGACGCCGCGGACGTCGCGCGCCTGCTCTCGGAGTTCGGCATCAACGTCTTCTGGCAGACCGTCGTGGGCGACAATCCCGGCCGTCTCGAGCAGATCGTCCGCCGCGCCAAGGAGCGGTCTGACATGATCATCACCACGGGCGGCCTCGGCCCCACGTGCGATGATCTCACGAAGGAGACCGTCGCCGCCGCCTTCGGCAAGAAGCTCGTCCTGAACAAGAAGGAGGAAGCGCGCCTGCGCGGGCTCTACAAGGAAAGAAATACCTACATGACCGATAACCACCTCCAGCAGGTCATGCTGCCGGAGGGCTGCACCGTCCTCGTCAACGACTGGGGCACCGCCCCCGGCTGCGCCTTCGAGGCGGACGGCTGTCTGGTCATCATGCTGCCCGGCCCGCCGCTCGAGTGCGGCCCGATGCTCGAGCACCGCGTCCGTCCGCTGCTCGAGGCGCGCTCTGACAGCCTCATCCTCTCGCACAACGTGCGCATCTTCGGCATCGGCGAGGGCACGATGGAGTATCAGCTGCGCGATCTCATGAACGAGATGACGAACCCCACCCTCGCGCCGTACGCCAAGGAAGGGGAGTGTCTCGTGCGCATCACGGCGAAGGCCGGCACGAAGGCCGAGGCCGAGGCCATGATCGCCCCGTGGATCCAGCGCGTGCGTGATGAGCTCGGCGTCTTTGCCTACGGCGTCGACAGCGACAATATCCAGTCCTACGCCATGAACCGCCTCATCGAGAGCGGCAAGACGATCTCCGTGGCCGAGAGCTGCACCGGCGGCCTCGTGGGCGACCTGATGACGAACACGCCCGGCGCCTCCGGCGTCTTTCTCGGCGGCGTCATCGTCTATACCGACGAGATGAAGATGAAGCTTCTCGGCGTCGACGCCGAGTGCCTGCGTGAGCACGGCGCCGTCAGCCATGAGACCGCCGTCCAGATGGCGGAAAAGTGCCGCGCGCGCCTCGGCACCGATCTCGCCCTCAGCGTCACGGGCCTTGCCGGCCCGGGGGACGACGGCGTGCACACCGTCGGCACCGTCTTCGTCGCGCTCGCCGCGCCGGAGGGCACGTATGTCCGCCGCCTGTATAAGGACAAGTGGGGCCGCGAGCGCATCAAGCACGCCGCCGCGAACCACGCCTTCGACATGATCCGCCGCTACCTCGAGGGACTCCCGGTAGAGTATATTGAGGACAAATAAGACAAAAATCGCCCGGACTTCAGGGAAGTCCGGGCGATATCCGTATGAGATTATTTCTGGACGGCCTTGCAGTCCTTCAGCGTCGCCACGATGCCGTAGTCCTCGGCGAGCTTGTTCATCTTGCGCATCAGCTTCTCGCGCTGAGAAGAGAGCAGCTTGCAGGCGAGCTTTTCCTTCTGGCTCTTGCTCATGGCCTTGAGCAGGGTCTTGACCACCTTCGCGGTCGCCTCGGGGGACTTGCAGGCGGCCTTGAGCACGGGATTCAGATCGCCGTTCTTGCTCATGGTTTCAAACACCAGCGGAAGCTGAGAGTCCAGCCGGTCGGAATAATCGATGTCGTCAATCAGAAAGGTTACTTCAACCATTGTTTTTCCTCCATTTCAGTTTGTCTCATATGGTCTGGTATTATACCAGAATTTTTTTGCGATTTCTACCCCAATTCTCACGAACTTGTGGTAAAATACGAAAAAAGAAATTGGGAGGGTTGACCATGCGGAGAAAACGGCTGTGCGCGCTGCTGCTCGCGGCGCTGCTGTGCCTCACCGGCTGCGGCAGCCTGAATTTCACATCTGCCGAGCCGATCGAGGTCGTCTCCTATGACGGCAGCACCATCGGCGACCGCACGCCCAACTGCACGGCAAACCCCGATCTGGCAGACCAGCTCCGCGCCGGGATCATGGCGCAGCGGGATCTCACGCTCCACGGCTGGGAGCTCGATCTCATCACCGCCTGTCTCGATGAGCTCATGGCCCTGCCGGATTATTTCTGGTTCCGCGGCTACCACGTCACCGCCTCCACGGGGCTGCGCACCACGGCGGAGGTCACGTTCCGCTGGCTGTATGAGGACGGGCCGGCGAAATATGAAGCGCTCTGCGCCAGGGCCGACGAGATCCTCGCCGCCGCGCCGTGGATGGGGGACTACTCCGTCGCGCTCTATGTGTACGACTGGCTTGCCGAGAACGTCACCTACGCCGAGTCGGAGGGCTATGACCAGACGGCCTATGCCGCCGTCTGTGAGGGCAGCGCCGTCTGCGGCGGCATCGCGGACGCCTTTGCCTTTCTCCTAAACCGCGCGGGCATCCCCGCCTGCACGATCACGGGCGAGGCTGTGCACGAGGGCGAGCGCGTCACGCACGCCTGGAACTTCGCCGTGCTCGACGGCGCGGTCTATGCCTTCGACCCCACCTGGGACAACACCGACCGCTTCGACGCCGCCGGCAGGGAATACCTCCAGCATCTCTGGTTCGGCCTGACCACCGCAGAGCTGAATATTACGCACACGCCGCAGTCCGAGCAGGACGATATCACCGCCCTCTCCAATGTGGATAACTACTACATCCACGAGAACGCCGTCATCACGGATGACAGCATTGACTCCGTTGTCGCCGCCGTTCGCGCGCAGGCGGAGGCGGGCAGCAACGCGCTCAGCTTCCGCTGCGCCGACCGCACGGTATATGACGCTGTAACCTACCGTTTGTTCACGCTCGGCGAGGCGGGGAGTGTCCTGCGCCGCCTCGGACTTTTGAACAGCGGCTCCTATGAGCTGGCATATACTCAACAGGATGATCTGTTTATCATCACAATGTATCTTTGAACACATTGTGCAAAAGAACGGAAAAATTAAAATATTTAAGCATTTTTCTGACAATATGCACAAAATACGCAAACGAGATTCTGTCAGTTTGCGGATTGACGGAGGCGGGGGTTTTGCGCTATCATAAAGCCAGAAAGCAGGAACCGAAAGAACAGCAAAACCCCGATCCAAAATGATCACCGCTCAGTGGAGCAAATAAAATTTGAAAAGGATCTGAGATCTAAGGCAAAGCGAGTTCTTCTTTCGGCAGCTTTTATTAGATAAAAGGTCATCGAGATCCAAGCAAGGAGGTGGGTCCAATGTACGAATCCATCCGGCAAGCGGCAGGGCCCGTCTCGCCGGAGCAGGTCAAATGAACGGTTGCGGAATCTTACCAAACCAGCAAAGACCCATCGCATGACCCAAAACCGCAGAAAGAGAGGTTTCAATGATGGAACCGAAGATCGCAGCGTAGCCCCGTATTTCCAGTGGAAGCTGAAATACGGGGCTATCGCGCGTCGCCACAAGCTCCATATCCCTTGCTTCCGCGTATGACGCGAAAGCAAGCTCATTACGCTGCGGCTCCTTCCCAAATCAAAGCAGGTGCTTTGATTTGGATTTTTTATGCGCAGCGCGCCAAACGGAAACCCGCTTCGCTGGGCTTTCCGTTTGATCACTCGCGCTTATCGCGCTTCGCTTGGTCGGCGCGAGGGGCGTGCGTCGCGCACGCCCGAGGGAGTTTTTCCGCCGCACATGTCGCCGGAAAAACGAATTGGAATTGATTTGCCCTAACGGGCAAACTCTGCGAGGCTTGGGTATCTGATCCGCACTGAAGCAGGATCTGTAGGGGAGGGGCTTGCCCCTCCCGCTTCTGTGCATGGTGAAAAAACTTGCCTTTTCTTTTCCCGCTTCGAGTGATAAAATATCATCATTCCGCAGACACCAAAGGAGAAAAGAACCATGGAATTTAATGCAAAGACCTGCCTTGCGCTCTTTGAGCGGCTGCTCGCGGCGGACAGCACCACCGGCCAGTATGAGGCGGTGCAGAAGGTCGTCACCGATCTGCTGGATGAATGGGGCGTGAAATATGACCTCGTGCACAAGGGCGGCGTCATCGCCCGCCTCGGCGAGGGCGGGGACCCCGTCGCCGTCACGGCGCATCTGGATGACATCGGCCTCATGGTGCGCCATGTGAATGCCGACGGCACGCTCTGCGTCTGCCCCGTGGGCGGGCTCTATCCGTTCTACTGCGTGGGCGAGAATGTGCGCGTGCACACCCGCGCGGGCAGGGTCTTCACCGGCTCTGTCTGCCGCACGCCGAACTCCATCCACGTCACGGAGGAGGAGCTGCGCGGCACGCCGGGCGATTTTCGCAAAAACGTCTGCGTCGTGCTCGATGAGGCGGTCTCCACGGCGGAGGAGACCCGCGCCCTCGGCGTCGACACCGGGGATATCATCGCGCTCGAGCCGCGCTTTCAGCTCTCCAACGGCTATATCAAAAGCCGCTTCGTGGACGATAAGGCGAGCGCCGCCGTCCTCCTGCAGGCAATCCGGGCGCTTTCGCTGTGCAGCTGCCCGCCGAAGCGGAAGGTCTATTTCTACTTCGCCGTCTACGAGGAGATCGGCCACGGCACGACCGTCCTGCCCGCGGACGTGAAGGACATGATCGCCGTGGACATCGCGCCCACCGGCCCGGAGCAGAACTCCGATGAGCGCAAGGTCTCCATCTTCGCGAAGGATTCGCGCTTTCCCTATCACTGGGGTCTCACGAACGAACTCCGGGAGACGGCGATATACGCGGGCGTCGATTACGTCATGGACATTTTCACCCCGCACTACGGCACAGACTGCGACGGCAGCATCCTCGCCGGCCACGACATCCGCCACGCCGCCATCGGCCCCGGCACGCTCAACAGCCACGGCTACGAGCGCACCCACATCGACGGGCTGAAGAACACGTACGATTTGCTCATGGCCTATCTGAGCCGATAACCAAAAATGGCGCCTGCGTGGCAGGCGCCATTTTTATCATCATCTGAATTGATTCACATTCTCGTCGTAGCAAACCCCCGCTGCGGCGAGCTTTTTTTCTAATTCCTCCCGGTCTGCGTCCAGATCCTCGCAGAGCGCGCCGAGGGAGTCATATTCGTCTCTGAGCTTCGTGTTCACAACGCTCAGCAGGATCATCGGGTCGTTCGGAAGCATCATACCGCCGCCTTTCTCTGTGCCAGCAGCTTCACCAGCTCGTCGCGCAGACGGTCGTTCAGCCGGCTGAACAGGCTCAGTACCGGCCACGCCAGCAGCCCGAACACGGTGAGGATCAGCGTGCTCTGGAAGTCCAGCGTCTTGAGCGTGAAGATCTCCGGCAGGAAGAAGAACGCCACGAGGAACGCGAGCGTCAGGCAGATGATCATCGCAATGCGCAGCTTGTTATAGGGCTTCGACGTGCGGTGCACCATCATGAGACCGACAATGCCCATCACGCCGGTGCAGATCGTGCTCATCGACGTATCGTCGATGTGAAACGCGATATAGAACAGCAGAATGCCCACAATCAGCACCAGATCCGTCATCGCGCACGGGAGCGCGCGGAAGATGACGTTGCGCAGGAACTTGCCGCGGATGCGGTTCTCATTTGGCTCCATCGCGAGAATGAAGGACGGAATGCCGATCGTCACGCCGTTGACCATGCTCAGCTGCGCCGGGCTGAAGGGGTAGGGCAGCGTCGCAAACAGCGTGAAGAACGCGAGGAAGAATGTGAAAATGTTCTTCACCAGATAGAGCGACGCGCTGCGCTCAATGTTGTTGATTACGCGCCGCCCCTCCGCCACGACGGACGGCATGGAGGCGAAGTTGTTGTCCATCAGCACGATCTGCGCCACCTGACAGGCCACGTCGCTGCCCGAGGCCACGGCGATGGAGCAGTCGGCCTCCTTGAGCGCGAGCACGTCGTTCACGCCGTCGCCCGTCATGGCCACGGTGTGCCCCTCGGCCTTCATCGCCTGCACGAGCTGGCGCTTCTGCGCCGGGGTCACGCGGCCAAAGACCGTGTATTCCTCCGCGGCGGCGGCGATCTCCTCCTCCGTGCGCAGGTTCCTCGCGTCCACGAAGCGCTCCGCGCCCGCGATGCCCGCGCGCTTGGCAACCTCCGAGACGGCGAGCGGATTGTCGCCCGAGATGACCTTCACGGCGACGCCCTGCTCGGCGAAATAGCCGAAGGTCTCCGGCGCCTCCTCGCGGATCTTGTTCGAGAGCAGAATCAGTGCGATCGGCAGCAGATCCGCCGTCGGGCGCTCATCCTGCAGAGAGCCGTCGTACATGCCCAGCAGCAGCACGCGGCAGCCCTGCGCGGAATAGCTCTGAATCAGCTCTTCATATTTCTCGTCCTGCGCCGCGAGCAGAATGTCCGGCGCGCCGAGAAGATAGGTCTCGTCCTGATGGAAGCTCACGCCGCCGTATTTCTTCGCCGAGGAGAAGGGGAGCGTGTCACGCGGCTGCTGGTGCACCTCGCCCGTGAAATAGCGCCGCAGCGCCGCCATCGTGTCATTGTCGGCCTGCATGGCGTAGACATAGTCCGCCATCACGAGGCGCACGTCGTCCTTGGTAAACCGGTCGGCGCACAAAAGGTGCACGTCCTCTACGGTCATCTTGTTTTCCGTCACGGTGCCGGTCTTGTCTACGCAGAGCGTGTCCACGCGCGCGAGCGTCTCGATGCATTCGAGCTCGTGCACCAGCGTCTTGCGCTGGGCCAGACGAATCACGCCCGCCACGAGCGCAAGGCTCGTCAGCAGATACAGCCCCTCCGGGATCATGCCGATGATGGAGCCGACCGTGCTCGTCACGCTCACCGCCACCTCGCGGTCGAGCCAGAGATATTCCTTGATGAACATGATCGCGCCGAGCGGGATCACAAGAATGCCGATCCATTTGACGAGGTTTTCGAGCGCGCGCATCATCTCGCTCTGCTGCGGGGGCTTGGCGGCCTTCGCCTCGAGCGTCAGGCGGGAGACATAGCTGTCCGCGCCGACCTGGGTCAGCCGCGCGCGGCACTGCCCGCTCACGACGAAGCTGCCCGAGAGCAGCTCGCTGCCCGGCGTTTTGCGAATCTCGTCCGATTCGCCCGTGATCAGCGCCTCGTTCACGGCGCACTCACCCGAGACGACCACCGCGTCGGCATAGATCTGGTTGCCCGCACGGAAAACGACGATCTCATCGCGCACCACGTCAGCGGTCGGGAGCGTGAGCTCCTTTCCGTCGCGCACGGCCACGGCCTTCGGCGCCGCGAGCACGGAGAGCTTCTCCAGCGTCTTTTTTGAGCGCAGCTCCTGCACGATGCCGATCACGGTGTTCACGATCACAACGCCCATGAACGTGAGATTTAAGAGCAGCCGCGGCTGAAAGATGCCCACGGCGATGATGCACAGCGCCAGCAGGAAAAAGAGAATGTTGAAGTAGGTGAACACGTTCGAGAGAATGATCTCCTTCGTGCTCTTGCCCGCGCCCTCCACGGGCGCGTTGTCCCAGCCGGCGTCCTTCCGCTCGCGGACCTGCTCCGCGGTCAGACCCTTCTCGGGGTCCGTAACCAGCACGGGCAAATCGCGCCTTGCCGGACGGTCCGGTTCTTTTTTCTTTGGTGTTTGCAGCTTTCGCAGCAGATTATCCAAGATCTTGCGCCTCCAAAACTTGTTGGCATTCGTAAAATGACGCTGATATTCTACCAGATTATCAGCGTCTATATGACAAGAAAGTGTGAACTTTTAGTCTAACGTACTGATCGCCGTCGCGCTGAGAATCAGCACCGCGCCGATCCATTCCGCGGCGGACATCGGCTCGTGCAGGAAGATCGCCGAAACCAGCACCGCCACCACGGGGTCGACGTAGCTGCCGAGCGCCGCGGTCTGCGCGCGCAGACCCGGAATCGCGGAAAAATACATTGCGTAGGTCAGTGCCGTGAAGATGAGACCTGCCACCAGCAGCATCGGAATCGTGCTGCCCGACCAGTCCAGCGCCGTCACGTTTTCGGTGATGAGCACATAGGGAAGGAGCACCACCCCCGCTGTCAGCAGCTGCAAGATCGTCCGGGAGAGCCCGTCCGTGCGCGTGAGCTTCTTGTTCGTGAGCACAATGGAGGCGTAGAGCACTGCAGCAGCTAAGCCGAAGAGCACCCCTCGCACGTCTTTGACGCCGCCGTCCTTCAGCACGCCAGAAACCAGCATCATGCCGCCGAGCGCCACCGCTACGCAGATCGCCTTCTTCGCCGTGATGCGCTCGCGAAACAGAATGGGGGAGACCAGCACGATGAGAATCGGCGCCATGTAATAGCACAGTGTCGCGACGGCGACGGACGTGTAGCGATACGCCTCAAACAGCAAAATCCAGTTGAAGCCGAGCAGCGCCCCGGATAGCAGCAGCCACGGCCCCTCGGAGCCCAGCGCGCGCAGCGAGAGCTTGCCGCCCCGTGCGCGAAAGTAGAGGAACGTCGCCGTCCCGCCGATCAGCCCGCGCACCATCGCAATCACGCTCGAGGGCAGGGGAATGAGCCGCCGCACCAGCCCGATGCCGCCGAAGATGGCCATCGAGCCGAGCAGGAGCAGAAGAGATTTGAAATCGTCTTTTTGTCGATTCATGGAGTTTCCTCAATACGCCAGCGTCTGATACAGCCAGGAGATCAGCGGCATCGTCGCCAGACACAGCACGCTCGTCATGATGTTCACGGCGCTTGCAAACTGCGCCTCGCCCTCGGTGCGGTACATCTGCGCAAACTGCGTCACCATCACCGCCGCGGGCGCGCCCGCCGTGAGCGCGACGACCGTGATGATCTCCCGCGCCTGCGGATGCAGATGGAACACGCCGCAGAAGCACAGCACGAGCACCGCCGCCGCGGGATAGACGACCAGCCGCCCAAATGTGATGATCCAGACGCGCGAGGACGTAAACACGGCTTTCAGGTCGGCGTTTCCGAGGATCATGCCGATCGTGAACATGTAAACCGGCCCCATCATGTTCCCGAGCGTGGACACCGTGCTGCCAAGCAGCCCCGGCAGACGCCAGTGGAGCAGGAACATGATGAGCCCCGCGATGTTCGCGAGCATCACAACGTTTTTGTAGAGCATCGAGAGGGAGAACTTCTTCTGCCCGCTCAGCACCGCCATGCCGTGCGTGAACATGAGCACGTTCATCACAAAGAAGCTCGCGCTGCAGTAAATGACCCACTCGCCGCCCATCGCCGCCGCCACCAGCGGCAGCATGAAGTTCCCCGCGTTCGGATATTCCAGACTCGTGTATTCCACCACGTTCAGGTGCATGGGCTTTTTCAGCGCCGCCGTCAGCAGCGCAAAGACGAGCACCACGACCATGCTCGCGGCAAAGCTCACGCCCATGCCCACGAGCTTTTCCATCGAGAATTCATATTGATACGCGTCCAGCATCGCGCACGGCACGAGAAAATAGAGCGCAAACGTGCTCAGCGCCTTCGAGTCCTGAAACGTCAGCACCTTCAGCCGCACGGCCAGAAAGCCGAGCGCAATGTAGATCGCAAGCCCCGCAATCTTCTGCGCCAGAATCACCGTCAGTTCCACGCGAATCCCCCCAGTATTTAGCAAACTAAAGAGTATATTACCGCCGAAGCGGACAGATTGCAAGAGCAATTCGGAAAACACCGCCGCACCTTTGCAGGGGCCGACGCCCTCGGCGGCCCGTTGTGAATCTTTCCTCCGCACAGAGACTGCCGCCGTAGGGGAGGGGCTTGCCCCTCCCGCGCAGAACGCCTGAAAACGAGATAAAATGCGAGGCGAATCCGAACCGTCCGCGAATTCGCCTTACACTTGCTTTTGATTTTGCGCCGGATTGCCGGGAGGGGCAAGCCCCTCCCCTACATTCACAGCGATTCCTCTACCGCCGAGATTTCTCCGTTGTGCAGGAAAAACAGCAGTCTCTCCTTCACCGGCTTGCCGGTGATCCGCGCCATGGCCTCGCCGTAGGCGCGCAGCTGGGAGGCGTAATAGGCCGTCCGCTCCGGCACGGCGTCTTTTGGGATGCGGTCTGTTTTGTAGTCGAGGATGACCACGCCGTCATCTTCTTCCCACCAGCAGTCGACCACGCCCTGCAGCAGCACCTCGTCCGTCACCTCGCCGCCGAGGAGGCGGTTTGCCGCAAAGAGCAGAGAGAAGCGAAACTCCCGCCGCACCGTGCCGGCCTGCTCCGCCGCGTAAAGCCGCGCTCCGAGCGGGGAGCGCATGAGGCTTCGCACAGAATCCACCTTCACGGCGCGCGCGTCGCGCTCGGAGAGATAGCCCGCGCGCACGAGTGACGCGATCTGCGCCCGGACGGCGTCCTCGCTCCCGGCGTCCGTAAAGCGGAGATACTGCAGCACGCGGTGCGTCGCCGTGCCGCGCTCCGTCGCCGTGAGGGGCTTGTCCTCCTCGCGAAAGTCCGGCATGCGGAACGTGCGCCGCCTCGCGCCGAGGAGCGCCGCGCCGTCGGTCTCCGGATCAGAGATGCCCGCGTGCTTGAGCTCCGTCGCCGTCACCTTGGAGGGCAGGGCGGAGGCCGCCGCGTGGGGATCTGCAAAGGTCAGCGCCGCTTCGAGCGCCTCGAGCGCCGCGGGATCGGCGTCCTGCGGCTCGGTGAGCGCGGCGGCGCGCTGGGCTGCCTCCGCCTCCGTCCCGGGCTCGACGATCCGGATGGAAAACACCTCCTCGCCGCCGGGGAGCAGCGCCGCCTGCAGCAGCCAATAGAGCGGGCTCACCGCCGTCTGCAGCACCTCGGGCGGAATCGGCGCAGCATTGTCGAGCGCGAGCTTCTGCCGCAGCCCCTCCGCGTCCGCCGTCGTGCCGGTGAGGATCAGCCGATCCTTCGCGCGCGTCATTGCAACGTAGAGCAGCCGCATCTCCTCCGAGAGCGTCTCGCGGTTTAAGCGCTGCGCGATCGCACTGCGCGCAAAGGTCGGGTAGGAGATTCCGCGCGCGAGATCATACCGCTTCGGGCCGAGGCCGAGCTTCGGATGCACGAGCACGGCGACGGTGGCGTCGGACTTGTTAAACTGCCGATTCAGGTCGCACAGGAACACCACCGGGAACTCCAGCCCCTTCGAGCGGTGGATGCTCATGATCTTCACGCTCTGCTGCGCCGGGGCGGCGGCGCCGGGCTCGCGCCCCTGCTCGGCCTGCTGATCCAGCCACTGCGTAAAGCGGTGCAGCCCCTGATAGCCCGTGCGCTCGAACGACTCCGAGAGCGCAAGCAGCCGGTGCAGATTCGCGCGGCGCTGGTCTCCGTCCGGCATCGCCGAGCAGAGCGCCATCAGGTCGCGGTCGTCATAGATCTGCCAGAGCAGCGCCGTGAGCGCGCTGTCCGGCGCGAGCCGGCGATACCGCGCGATCGTTTCCACGGCGGCCTTTGCCGTGTCGTCCGTCTCCGCGCGTTTTAAGAGCGCGGTATAGAAATCATGCGCCCGGTCGCTCTCGCGCACGGCGGCGAGCGCGTCGGCGTCAAAGCCGAAGAGGGGAGAGGTGAGCGCCGCCACGAGCGGCACGTCCTGATGGGGATTGTCGATCACGGCGAGCAGCGAGCGCACCATCGAGATCTCCAGACTCTCGAAGAAGCCGCCGCCCTGCTCCGACTGCACGGGGATGCCCCGCGCCGTGAGCGCCTCGCGGTAGATCGGCCCCACGCTGTTGGCGCTGCGCAGGAGGATCACCATGTCGCCCCACGCGACGCCCTGATTGTTCAGCTCCACCATCCGCTCGGCCACAAAGGCCGCCTCCAGCGCGTGCTTTTCCGGCCCCGGCCCCTCGGCCGGATCCGGCAGCTGAGTGATGCAGAGCTCCGCCTTCTCGCCGCCCTGCATCTCCGGGAGACCGCATTTGAGCGCCGCGTCGTCGTCATAGTCCAGCTCGCCGAGCGCGCGGGACATGATGCTGCGAAACACATGGTTGCAGGCGTCGAGCACCGCGCCGCGCGATCGGAAGTTCTCCTGCAGCAAAATGCGGCGGCTCTCATCGCCCTCGGCCCGCTCCGCCGGGGTGAAGGCGTCGTATTTTGCCAGAAACAGCCCCGGATCGGCGAGGCGGAAGCGGTAGATCGACTGCTTCACATCGCCGACGAAAAAGAGGTTCTTTTCCTCCCGGCTCACGGCGCGGAAGATGAGATCCTGTACCTCGCTCACGTCCTGATATTCGTCCACCAGAATCTCGCGAAACCGTTCCGACACCGTCTTGGCCAGCGCGCTCGGCGTGCCGTCCTCGTTCGTCAGAAGCCGCGCCGCCATGTGCTCGAGGTCCGCGTAGTCCACGAGATCGCGCCGCTTCTTCTCGGCGGCATAGGCGTCGGTGAACTTCATTGTCAGCCGCAGCAGCCGCACCATCGCAGGCGCGGCGGCGCGCAGATCGTTGAGCATTTTTTCCGACCGCTGCGAAAACTGCTTCTGCAGCTTCTCCACAGCCTTTTTGCACTTCGTGCGCGCGTTCTGCGCGCGCTCCTTCGCCTCCGGCTCCGGCGGATTGCGCACCGTGCCGAGCCGCGGGAAGGTGACCGCCGCGAGCGCGGCGTGCGCTGCGTCCCAGCCGGAATCCATCGCCCGCCTTGCCGCGCGGAGCGTCTCTCCGGTCTCTTCAATGCTGTCACCATAGGCCTTCTCCAGCCAATCATAGGCCGCCACGTCCGCGCGCAGGCGGTCGAGCGCATCGCACCAGTAGTCCGCCGACTGCTTCGCGGCGTCCAGCAGCTCCGCGCCCCACGGCGTCTCAGCGATGTCCGTCACGCCATTCAGGTCCAATAATTCAATCTGCCGCGCCGCCCACTGCTCGGGTCTCGCGTGGCTCTGCATTTTTTCATAGAGCTGCAAAATGAGCTCGGCCAGCCGCTTGTCGTCCCGCCCCGCGCCCACGGTGTCCGCGAGCGCGCGCAGGGCCTCGTCCGTGTCAATGTCCGCGTAGGCGGCCTCCAGTACCTTTTCAAGCGTCGCGGCCTTGAGCGCGGTCGTCTGGTTCTCGTCCGCAATCTGGAAATCCGGGCTCAGCGCCGCGGCGGCGCAGTGCTCGCGAAGCAGGTTGCCGCAGAAGGCGTGGATCGTGCCGATCTGCGCGCGGGCGCAGAGGGCGGTCTGCCGCCGGAGCTGGGGGTGCGCCGCCGTCTCTGCGGCGATGCCGGAGAGGATGCGGCTTCTGAGCTCGCCCGCCGCCGCCTTCGTGAACGTGATCACGAGGAAGCGGTCAATGTCCACCGGGTGCTCCTCGTCCGTCAGATACGCCATGAGGCGCTCGGTGAGCACGCGGGTCTTGCCGCTGCCCGCCGCGGCGGACACGAGCACGGTGCTCCGGCGGCTGTCGATGGCGCACTGCTGCGCCGGGGTAAAGCGCATGTCAGCCATTGCCGTCGCCTCCTTCCTCTTCCTTCAGCCTCGCCCAGACGTCATCGGGCAGCAGCGGTGTGAGCACGCGCGCGGAGTCGCCCCGCTCGCCGGGGGAGAAGTGGCACACATGCGTATAGTCGCAGTATTGGCACGCGTGATCCGAGGGCGTCCGCCAGATCGGCTTTGCCGGGATTTTTCCCTCGCGCAGCTCTTTCGTCAGCGCAAGGAGCGTCTCCTCCATGTGCCGCGCGAGCCGCCCGAGATCCTCCGCCTTCGCGAGGTCGACGCCCTTGCCCGAGACCGTGCCCACGCGCCGCAGCGTCACATATTGCTTTTTCTCCTCGTCGTCCATCGCGTCGAGCACGCCGTCGCCGTCGAGCACGAGACCCGACCGCCGCAGCTCGGACAGCCGCTTTTTCTGAATCTCTCCGTCGTCCGCGTCGGAGTCGAAGGAGAGGATCGAGTCCCGCGCCGGGTGGTACAGCACGCCCGCCGGCACGATTTCCATGTGGTAGCGCTCCTTGCCGTTTTTCCCGAGCGCAAAGAGATAGAGCAGCATCTGCAGCCCCAGTCCGTAATACACGTCCGAGAGCGAGAATGCCTTGCGCCCGGTCTTGTAGTCCACCACGCGCAGATAGAGCTTTCCGTCATGCTCCCAGCCGTCCACGCGGTCGGCAATGCCGGTGAGCGTGAGCGTCGTTTCCCCGTCCGAAAGGCGCACCGGCGGCAGCATCTCGGGGTCTGCGAAGTTCAGCTCAAAGTCCAGCGGCGCAAACTGTGACACGCGCAGCTCGCCCGCCATGTCCAGCACGATCTGCCGCGCCGAGGCGGTCAGGCGGCGGAACAGATACGAAAACCGCGCCGAGCGGTCTTTAAGCCCGCCGAGCTCAGCATCGATATACCGCTCCACGGCCTCGTCCGTGAGGGCAAGGAGCGTCTCGTCGGAAACGCTCTTGAAGCCGCCGCGGCGCATGGTTTCGCCCGCCACCTGCTCGAGAATCGCGTGGATGAACGTGCCGATCTCGGGCGCTGCAAAGGTCTCCTGCCGCCGGGGCTTGGCCTTGAGCCCGTATTCGAGGAAGAACGCGTAGGGGCAGGCGGCATACCGCTCCGTGCGCGAGGCGGAAAGCCGCGTCTGCTGCCCGAAGAGCGCCTGAGAGCGCTCCGGCGAGAGCGAGGAGCGCAGCAGCGCCGCCCGACGGCGAAACTGCGCGAGCTTCTCCGGCGCTCTCTCGGCGTACCACGCATAGGCCGCCAGAGAGCCCTCGTCCTCCGCGCCGCGCATTGCGCGCGCCGCGAGCTCCAGCGCCGGGGCGGCCGCGCCCGTTTTGCACCGGAGCGGCTCGGCCTTCTGCGCCGAGAGAGAGAAAAGCTGCTTTGCCCTCGTCACGAAAAACGCCTCGCTCAGCGGCTGCCCCTCCGCGCCCATCATGGAGCGCACCATCGTGAGACTCTCGTCCGGCAGGGAGAGGGCGCTGGCCGCGAGCGCATATTCGCGCCAGAGATCCTCCTCGCGCCCGCCGCCGATGTCCACGTTGTAAGAGAGCAGCTCCTGCCGCTCCTTGATGGAGAACACGCCCGGCGCCTCCCCCGCGCGGGGAATGCGGTCGTCCGTGCAGCCGAGGAAAATGAGGTGCTTCACGCCGCGGCGGCGCATCCGGTCGAGCTCGCCCGCCGTCACGCGGTCGAGCGAGACCGGGATCGTGCCCACGTCGTATTTCGAGAGCATCAGGAGAAACAGCCGCGAAAAGCTCTCCGCGTCCATCTCCGTCTCGCCGAGGATCGCGGCAAACTGCTCGAGCGCGCCGATGAGGATCTCCCAGATCTGCTCGTATTCTGCGGCAAGCGCCTCGCGCCCGTCCGCTCTCAGCTGCTCTGAGAGCGCTTCGAGCCTCTCGGCGAGACCCAGCGCGTCGAAAAAGCGCGCGAGCGCCATTGCCTGTCCGCGCGCGGTCGTGGCTTCCCTGGAGGCAAATTCCAGCGTGCGCAGCGGCCGCGCCGCCTCGCGGCGAAGCGCGTCCATGCGCGCGAGCAGCGCGCGGCTCTCGTCCGTCTCGTCCTGCCCGTAGCCCATCGGATGCTGCACCCAGGGCTCCGCGCGCGTCCACATCGTGCCGCGCACCGACCAGAGCAGCGCGTAATTTTCAAGCAGATCCACGTCCTCGGGCGAGAGCGCCGTGAGCCCCGTGCGGAGACAGGCGATCACGTCCTCGCTGTCCCAGCCGCCGGAGATCACGTCGTAGGCCGCGCGGATGAGCGCGCCGAGCGGCTTTTGCAGCAGGTCTGTGCGCTGCGTGCAGTAGAGCGGCACGCCGTAGTGCGCCATCGCGCGCTCCAGCGCGCCCTGATAGCTCTCGAAGCCCCGCGCCGCGATGGCAATGTCCCGCCAGCGGCAGCCGCCGCGCACGAGCGCGAGCGCCTTCGCCGCCGCAAGCTCGCATTCGGCCTCAATGCCGTCCGCCTCATACAGCGAGACCGCGCCGTTTTCATCCTCGAAGGTCTCGCCGGTGTAGGAAAAGAGATGCTGATTTAAGATCCGCAGCGCCGGATCCCGCTTGTCTGCCGCCTGCGGCAGCTCGCGCACGGTGTGCGGAAGGTTCAGCCCCTCGGCGTCCGCGATCAGAAGATGCGCCGTCCGGCGCTGCGCTGCATAGAGCTCGCTGCCCGCGCCGAGCGTGTCGAGCGTGAGGCAGACCGTCACGTCCGCACCCTTTTTCAGCAGCACGTGGATCACGCTTTGCTCCTGCGCGGTGAAGTCCGTAAACCCGTCGATGAAGATGCGCGCGCGATCTAAGCTGCTCGCCGGGATCTGCTGCGCGAGCACGGTCAAGCGGTCGGTCGGGTCGGCGGAGCCGTTCGCCGCCACGGCGTCATAGGCCGAGAGAATGAGCGCCAGATCCGAGAGCTTCTGCCCCAGATAGCCGCCGCACTCGGCGGCTGTGGCAGCGAGCGTCTCGGAGGAGACGCAGGCAAGCTTGAGCTCATCCACCGCCGCGAGCAGCGCCTGCTGCAGCTGCGCGCTTCTGCCGCCGCCGGAGAACACCTGCAGCCGCGGAGCAATCTGGCTCATCGCCCGCGCCATGCACAGGAGCCTGCCGCCTTTGTCGAGCATCGGCAGGGCGGAGACCCCGCCCACCTCGTCTGCCACCTTGCGGGCAAGGCCCGTGAAGCTCAGCACCTCGGCGTATAAGGGCGCTGTGTCCCCACAGACGGCGCACAGCTCGCGCTCCGCCTCATGACTGTATTGCTCCGGCACGATCAGCATCTGCCCGGGCCGCTTCTGCCGCACGCCCTCGCGGATGCTCTGCATCAGCGCCGCAGTCTTGCCCGACCCCGGCGCGCCGAAGAGAATCTGGAGCATCAAGATCCCTCCTGTCACTTCGTTTTTCTGCGTTTTTCTGCTCTCCATTGTATCATATCAGAAACCGAGGTGCAATTTTTGGACAAGATAAAAAACCGCGCTTTTCCTTTTGCGCGTGTTGTGATACAATAGCAAAAACCACCATCCAACGGGAGGAAACACAGATATGAAAACTCTGACGCTCGGGAAAACCGGTCTCGTCGTGACGAAGACCGCCATGGGCTGCCTGCCGGTGCAGCGCTGCTCGATGGAGGACGCGGTGCAGCTCCTCCGAGCCGCCTTCGACGGCGGCATCCGCTATTTTGACACCGCCAACGCCTATACCGACAGCGAGGAGAAGATCGGCCTCGCGCTCAGCGACGTGCGTGATCAGATCGTGATCTCCACCAAGAGCGCCGCGCGCGACAAGGCCGGCGTCCTCGCGCACATTGAAAACAGCCTCAAGATGATGAAGACCGATCACATCGACCTCTTCCAGTTCCATCAGGTGCCGGAGGTGCCGGACCCGAACGACCCCGACGGCGCCTATGCCGGCGCGCTCGAGGCCAAGGCGCGCGGCTGGATCGACCACATCGGCGTCACGACGCACCGCGTCGCCGTGGCGGAGCAGTGCATCGCCTCCGGCCTCTTCGAGACGCTGCAGTTCCCGTTCAGCTACATCTCCGCCGAGCGCGATCTCGCGCTGGCCGAAAAATGCAAAGAGGCCGATATGGGCTATATCGCCATGAAGGGCCTCGCCGGCGGCATGCTCACGAATGCCCGCGCCTGCCACGCGTTCATGAACTGCTATGACAACGTCGTGCCCATCTGGGGCATCCAGAAGATGGAGGAGCTGCAGGAATGGCTGCAGATGGCCGAGGAGGACCCGCACATGGACGCCGAGCTCGACGCGTTCATCCAGAAGGAGCGCCGCGAGCTCTCCGGCTCATTCTGCCGCAGCTGCGGCTACTGCATGCCATGTCCCATGGGCATCGAGATCCGCCAGTGCGCGCGCATGAATATGCTCCTGCGCCGCTCGCCGTGGCAGCCGTACATGACGCCGGAGTGGCAGGCCAAGATGGAGAAGATCAACGACTGCATCGGCTGCCGCAGCTGCGCCAGCAAATGCCCCTACGAGCTCGACACGCCGAATCTGCTGAAATACATGCTCAAGGACTACAGAGAATTTTACGAGAGTCATAAGCATTTGTTATAAGATGATAGGAAACGGGATCATCTGACCGTAGGGGAGGGGCTTGCCCCTCCCGTGCAGATGATTTTCAGACAAAGAAAGAGTGAGGCGAATTCGCAGTCTGTACGAATTCGCCTCACTCTGTTTGATTGGTTTATTCCGGTACGCCGGGAGGGGCAAGCCCCTCCCCTACGAAAGTGCCGGCTTTTATTACTTCTCCGCCGCGCGGAGGATCTTGGCGATCTCTGCCACGTTCTGGAGCACATAGTCGGGCTTGACCTCGCTCTCGGCGATGTCCTGCTCGCTGCTCTCGCCGGAGAGGACGCAGACGGACACGCTCCCCGCGTTTTTCGCCACGGCGATGTCGGTATAGAGCCGGTCGCCCACGGCGCAGATGTTCTCGTTCGGCACGCCGGTCATCTTGCTCACGACGTCGATCATGTTGCGGTTGGGCTTGCCGATGTATTCGGGCTTCACGCCGGAGGCGGCGGTCAGCAGCGCGCAGATGCTGCCGCAGTCGGGGAGCACCTCGTCGGCGGGCATCGGGCAGACCCAGTCGGGGTTCGCGGCGATGAACTTCGCCCCGCGGCGCAGGAAGTGGCAGGCAAGATCGAGCTTCTCATACACGAGCTCGGTGTCGAAGCCCTGCACCACGACGTCGACGGTGTCGACGTCGGTGTGGCCGTTCTCGTCGTTCACGAGATCGATGCCGTAGCTCTGCAGCTCGCGGTAAAAGGCCTTCGTGCCGGCGAGATAGACCTTCGCGCCGGGGTAGTTCTGGTTCAGATACTCGCCCGTGGCCATGCCGGAGGTGAACACGTTTTCCGCCTCGCACGGGAAGCCCAGCTTGCGCAGACGGGTGATGTAATCAACGCCCGCGCGGGAGGAGTTGTTCGTCAGGTAAATGTAGTTGCGTCCGGTCTCGGAGATGGAGTGGATGAAGTCCACCGCGCCGTCAAACACGTCGTCGCCCAGATAGAGCGTGCCGTCCATGTCGAGCAGAAACAGGCGGGTGTTGATGAGTCTTTCGTAGTCCATGGGGGATTCCTCCTCTATTAGTTTCTAGCCTAATCAGTATAAACGAAAAATGTCGATGACACAAGCCTTAAATCTCTTTGTACATGGCGGCGGCCTCGTCTTTTTTCGCGTTTTCCTCCACGGCGGCGACCTCGACCTTCAGCGTCCGCTGGCCGAAGGCGATCTCGATCACGTCGCCGACCTTCACATCGTAGCTCGCCTTGGCGGGACGGCCGTTCACGGTCACGCGCCCGCCGTCACAGGCCTCGTTTGCGACAGTGCGCCGCTTAATCAGCCGCGAGACCTTCAAATATTTATCCAGCCGCATATTTCTTTCTCCTTTCTCATTCAAACAGCGCGTCCTTGAACAGCAGCGCACAGATGCGCTCCAGATCCTCCAGCACCTGCTGCTCCGGGATGCGCTCGTTGTATAAGCTCTCAGTGAACACCTCGATGATCCCGCTGGCATAAAAGCTCGCCAGCAGGTTTTTCGACACGGCGAGCCGCCGTCCGGACTGCTGCTCCAGCTTTGTCAGCTCCTCGATGAGCGGCGCTTTCACATTGTCCTTCATCATGTCTCGCAGCTTCCAGGCCGACGGGCTCGAGATGTTCTTCTCCCAGATGAACCGGTTGTCCCGCAGATAGACGAACAGCTCCTTCACCACGCGCAGGCGAAATGCGAGAAAATCGTCCCCCGGCGCGGCGGAGACTGCCTCGATCTGCTCCTTCCGCAGTGTGATGTAATACTGGAAGAAGGCGTATTTGTCCTCAAAATGCGCGTAGAAGGTGTTCCGCCCGACATCCGCGCGCTGACAGAGCTCGTGCACGGTGAGCTCGTCGAAGGATTTCTCCTTCATCAGCGCTTCGAACGCGCGGAGCAGCGCAGCATAGGTTTTCTTTCGCTTCAGATCCAGATGTTCGTGCATGGTTCGCCCCTCCTGTGCGCGACACACGTTGCCTTCTTTGTCTGATACAGGCCATTTTGGGCAAAACTGTATGAACAAATCCGCGGATTTGTACCGTATAGAACATTTTACCATTTATGAACCTTGAAATCCAGTTTTTTGTTTCCTAAATTGGAAGCAGAGCAAAAAACCGAAAAAAGGAGGAGAGGACACCTTGAGAGACTTGAAGCATCTGGCCTACTTTGAGGAGCTGCTGCGCGAGGCGAACAACGCCCTTGTTCGGCAGGCGTGCGCCGAGGGGAAAATCGCGCTCGCCTACAACTGCTCCTACATTCCCGAGCCGCTGCTCGACGTGGAGGGCTGCTTCGGCGTCCGTCTGCGCGCGCCCGGCTGCACGAATCCGGACCTCGCCACGTATTACATGACGAACCGCTCCTGCTCCTACTCCCGAAGCATCCTCGAGCGCGCGTTCGAGGGCGGGTACAATTTCATCTCCGCGCTGATCGGGCAGGAGTGCTGCACCACGATGAACCGCATGGAGCAGTATTTCGAATACTGCGAGCTGATCCCGAACGAACAGTTCTATTTCGGCTGCATCGACATGCCGATCAAAAAAGGGGAGTGGTACGGCGGCTACTTCCGCCGCCAGCTGGAGCAGAAGGTCGTGCAGCCGCTCTCCGAGCGCTTCGGCGTGGACTTCTCGGAGCAGCGCCTGCGCGAGGCGGTCGAGCGGCACAACGAGCTCTGCCGCATCATCACCGAGATCGGAGATCTCCGCAAGGCGGAAAATCCCGTCATCACGGGCTGTGAATTTCACGTGATCCAGCTCGTGAGCCTCACGTGCCCGAAGCAGCTGATTCTGCCGCTTCTGCGCGAGACCCTTGAAGAGCTTCAAACGCGCGAGCCGGACCCAAAGCCATGGTACCGCGCACGGGTGATGCTCGTCGGCTCGGAGCTCGACGATCCCGCGATCACGAAGCTGCTGGAGATGACCGGCGCAATGGTCGTCGCCGACCGCTACTGTTTCGGTTCTCTTCCGGGGCGCGAGCAGATCGAGATCGCGCCGGGACAGGACGCGCTCGACGCGATCGCGCGGCATTACATGACGATCAACGAGTGCCCGCGCCCGATGGGCACCGAGGCCACCGTCGGCCGGCGCGAGTATATGTACAACCTCGCAAAGGCCTACGGCGCGGAGGGCGTGATTTTGGAGAACATGAAGTTCTGCGAATACTGGGGCTACGAGCGGGCGATCGCCGGCAAATGGCTCTCCGAGGGGCACAAGCTGCCCGGCTCGATCCCGACCTGTCAGATCGAGACGGACTACACCAACGCCTCCAGCGGACAGCTGCGCACGCGCTTCCAGGCGTTCGTCGAGTCGCTGGAGATCAAGCGCATTCAGAAGGAGGGATAAGGCCATGTGGAAACGGAAGATCAGCATCCGCGAGCAGTACGGCACGCTCGGGCATTTTCTCCGGGGCGACGAGCCGTGCCACTATCTCGGCCAGCGCCTCATCGAGGGCACGAACTTCTACGCCCGGCGCGAATGGCGCGGCGTGCGCGACACGACCTATGCCTTTGTCCACTGGGCAAAGCTCTGGGTCACAATGGCGGGGCTCATCGCCCGCAATCCCGTCCGGATGGCGAAGGCGTTCTGGAAATACCGCTGGCTCGCGGCCTATCTCGGCACGCCGATGATGGTGGACCGCTGGCTCGACGGCGACCGCGGCATGACCCTGCGGGCGGACACCGCCGCCGTGGAGTGCATGGTGGCCGATACGGTGAACGCCCTCTGGAAGATGCTCCGCGCCGACCGCAATCTCGGCGAGACGAAGTGGACGGACACGACCATCACCTTTGACTATACGCTCCCGAAGCACATCATCTACGGCTTTCCCGGCATCGAGGCGATGAACATTCCGCAGTACTGCGCGTTCATGATGCCGCTGCTTCGCAAGCAGCTCGGCTGCTACTACATCGATCAGGCCATCTCCTGCGGCATTCCGGGCGAGATGTGCACGCTGCCGCTGCTGGAAACCGGCGTCGCCGTCGAGGACGAATATCCCGATTTCGGCGACTGCTGGCTCACGACGAACACGCCCTGCGACGCGAACATGATGGACAACAACGCCATGTGGCGCGCAATCTCCAACGACGGCGAGAAGGCCGTGCACCCGTTCACCATGCCGCTCATGTACGACGACCCGACGACGCGTGAGCTCGGCGTGCACGAGATCTACGACGCGATCGAGTTTCTCGAAAAGCAGCTCGGCCGCAAGTTCGACTGGGACGCCTTCAAGCGGCATATTGAGAACACGAACACCTTCAACCGCGGCTCGCTCGAGCGGTGGGACGTCTATGCCAACACGAACAACGGCCCCATGAACCCCGTCGTGCAGGGCATGTGGCGCATCTATTTCTACCAGCAGGGCGGCAACCAGTACTTCCTCAAGGCGAACAAAAAGATCCTGAAGATCTTCGAAAAGTGCGTCCGGCGCGACATTCAGCCCTTTTCCCATGTGCGCCACCGCGCGCTCGCGTGGTCCTGCGGCTCGACGTACAACGCCAACGTCATCCTCTGGCTTTATAACTGCTGGGGCGTGCTGACGGTCATTAACATGGACTCCCTCACCGGGCACAACCTGGTCGACACCTCCGACGAGGCGCTCATGATGAACGATCTCGCCGACTGGTACGCCCGCACGCCGATGCGCACGCACACCGTCGGCGGCAACCGCCATCTGATGCAGATGTGGGAGACGGCGGAGAAGTTCAACTGCGACATGATCATCATGTATGACGACATTGGCTGCAAGGGCATGGCCGGCGCGCAGGGTCTGCTCGAGGAGGAGATGCGCCGCCACAGCGACCGCTTCCACATCGTCTGGCTGCCGCACTCGCTCATGGACTGCCGCATCGTGCCGAGCAGCGAGGGGCGCAAGGCGGTCAATCAGTATATGCAGAACGTGCTCCACGAGGAGCCGATCGATCCGACGCTCGTGGACTTCGACGATGAGCTCGGCTGGTAAGGAGGAAGGATGCATGAAGCTGATTTTCAAAGCGCTGGGACTGTCGGGCGCGGCAATCGCGCTGCTCTTCTCGGTTTATTATTTCAATCTGGACATGAAGCTCGTCCGCTTCGTCGTGGTGCCGCTGCTGGACAAGCACTATGACAGCGTACAGCGCGAGCACGTCCTTTGACGGGAGGCTTGGAGCCATGCTGGTGAACAAAAAGATCAATCCCCGTCCGCTCTCGCGCGAGGAGACGGAAAACCGGAAAAAGGGGATCTACGACAGCTTTGCAAACTACCTGGTCTTCTGCCCGGAGTGCCGGACGGTGAGCAAAACGAACATGTATCTTCAGAGCGCGGAGACGTATCTGGAGAACCTGCGGCGCGACGGCGCGGCCTGTCCCGGCTGCGGGGCGAAGCGCTGGGCGCTTGGCTACCCGATGGGGAGCAAGACAGGCTTTGTGAAGGAGGATGGAGCAAAATGACGGAGCATATGGAAGGGCGCGGCACGATCCGCTTCATGGGTCAGCACGAGCTGGTGCTGGACGCCGATTTTGACTGGGACGAGTCGGGCAGAGCCGCAGTCTCCGGCGTCGGAAAGCTGAAGATGCTCAAGTGGCTGATCTATCCGTTCACGGCGGATACGCACGCCGAGCGGCTGCCGGACGGCGCCATCCACTGCGAGGGCGGGCTCAAGAGCCAGTTCGGCAACGGCGCGCTCAAGGCGGTCATCGACCTGAAGCCGGATGGTGCCTTCACGGGCTATGTCGGCCTCACCAAGGGCCTCCGCCTCGCCATCGAAGGCAAACGCGTCATTTGAAACTGTCAAAGAACGCTGTTCTTTGACAGTCGAGGGAATACTCGCGCTTCATCGCGGCAGGCGTTGCCCGCCTTGGTCGGCGCGAGGGCGCGGCATGAGCCGCGCCTCAGGGAGATTTTCCGCCGCACATGTCGCCGGAAAATCGATTGGATTGGATTCGCGGCATCCGAGCCGCGAACTCTGCGAGGCTTTTGTAAAGCTGAAAAAGCGCTCCGGACTTTTTGTCCGGAGCGCTTTTTCTTGCGATTCTGCTTTCTCTTTCCGCCGCACTCGTTTTTCCAAAACGCGCGTGCGCGTTTTGGAAAAGGAAGAACGGGGGAACAGATATGGAGCTTTCGAGCTTGCCGAGGAAGCGGAATGGCGTGAGCCCGTTCTGACGTTATTTCGCGACGGCGTCCTTCAGAGCCTTGCCGGCCTTGAACTGGGGAACGCGGGAAGCGGGGATCTCGACCTCTTCCTTGGTGCGGGGGTTGCGGCCCATGCGAGCAGCGCGCTCCTTGACGTCGAAAGCGCCGAAACCAACGAGGGAGACCTTCTCACCGGCCTCGAGAGCGGCGGTGATGGCATCGAACGTGGCGTTGACGGCCTTCTCGCTGTCCTTCTTGGAAAGACCGGCGACTTCGGCGACGGTGGCGATGAGTTCAGCTTTATTCATGGTGTTATCCTCCTAATTGATTGGCGCTTGGCGCCATATATAGAAATTCGCGCAGTCGGCGAAATTCTGTCTGTGTCATTCCTGCGCCTTCACGGTTTTATAGAGCGTCAGGATCTCGTCGAGCGTCATGTCCCGGATGCTTTTTCCCTCGCACAGCACGGCCTGCTCCACGCCGTCAAAGCGGCGGATGAACTTGTCGCACGAGCGGTGAAGCGCCTTTTCCGGGTCGATGTTCAGAAACCGGGCGAGCTTCACGGTCGCAAAGAGCAGGTCGCCCAGCTCGTCCTCCATCTTGTCCTGATCGCCGAGCGCGATCGCCTCGCGCACCTCCTCAAGCTCCTCGGGCAGCTTCTCGAAGGCCATCTGCGTGTTCGGCCATTCATAGCCGACGGCGGCGGCCTTGCGCTGCACCTTGTCGCTCCGCCATAGGGCGGGCAGAGCGCGGCTCACGCCGTCCATGGCCTGGGCGGTGGTGGTCTGTCCGCGCTCGCGGCGCTTTTCCGCCTCCCAGTCCTGCGGCTGTGCGCGCTGCTCCGGCGTGCCGAAGACGTGCGGGTGCCGGTCGATGAGCTTTTTGCACGCGGCGTCAGCCACATCGTCAATGTCGAAGTGCCCGGCCTCGCGCTCGATGTCGGTGTGAAACAGCACCTGCATCAGCACGTCGCCCAGCTCCTCGCGCATGTGGACCAGATCGCCCTCGTCCATCGCCTCGCAGGCCTCATAGACCTCCTCGAGGAAATTGCGACGGATGCTCTCATGCGTCTGCACCCGATCCCACGGGCATCCGTCCTCCGAGCGGAGAAACGAGATGAGGCGCACAAAATCTGCCAGCGTGTAGGAATCACGACCTTTGAAATTTATCATATTTTTCATCCCAAAGCAACCCTTTTTTTGAAAAACCTTTGAAAAATCAAACCTTTTCGGCGTTTTGAACCAAGGCGGAATGCCGCCCAAGCCCCCGGTGATGCATTCAGCCGAGGGCTAGAACTGGCAAACATTTACAAGTGTGCGTTTTTCTCACGCAATGTGCAGCCAAGCAGCCAGCTTTTCCCCGTGCGGGATCAGGCGAAGGTCGTCCCCGGTCACGGCGCGGGTCTTCACCGCCGCGATGAGATAGACCGCCGCCGCCGCGATCACGGCCGCCGCCACGGCGAGCACCGTCGCCTTCCAGGAGGCGCCGAGCACGGCGGAGAGCCCGGCATAAACGCCCCAGGCCACCGCGCCCATGATCGCGGAGGAGAGCGCCGCGCGCCAAAGCGCCGGCAGCACGCGCACCGGTTCGACCGGGCGGAAGCGTAGGAAGAGTGCGTTCATCGCGCACATCACGGCATAGCACGCGAGCGTGCCGATCGGCGCGCCGTATATGCCGACCTTCGGATCGCCGACGAGCGTGTAGTTCACGAGGATCTTCGCCGCGCCGCCGGCAAGCATGCTGAGGATCGGCCAGAGCTCCAGACGGCTGGCCTGCAGCACCGCCGTGGACATCGAGGCGAGGCACACAAACAGCGTGCCGATGCCGAGCAGCGCCAGCAGCAGCGGCCCCGCGGCGTTGCCCGTGGGATAGATCACGCGCATGATCGGCTCTGAGAGCACGGCCAGCCCCACGCCCATCGGCATATACACCAGCGCCGCCACGCGCAGACTGGCCGAGGAGAGCCGGCTCGCCTCCTTGTGGCTGCCCTTCACGACGAGCGCCGTGATGGCCGGGATGATGCTGATCGTCAGCGGCACGATGAACGCGCCCGGCAGATTCGAGAGCGTCTGCGCCTTGCCGTAGATGCCGTAGAGATTCTTTGCGTTAAAGTAGGACACGCCCGCCGCGGTTTGCAGCCGGTTCAAAACGAGCTTCGCGTCGACGAGGTTGATCAGGCTGATCACGCTCGAGCCGATCGTGATCGGAATGCCGATCTTGAGCAGCGTCAGCGCGATTTTGCCGGGCTTTTCCGGCGTGTCCGGATCTGCGACGACCTGCGGCGGATAATGGCGGTGATTATAGATCACCATGTAAACGAGCGCGAGGAAGCTGCCCGCCGTCACGCCGAAGATCGCCCCGCCGGAGGCCACGGGCAGGCTCTTGCCGATGCGCGTGAGATACCACGCGAGCACCAGCCCGACGACGGTCTTGCCCAGCACCTCGAGTACCTGCGACACGGTCGTGGGCGTCATGTTGCTCTGCCCCTGCGCAAAGCCGCGGTAGGCCGCCATAAGACACACGAAGAAGATTGCCGGGCTGATCGCCCAGATGCTCTGTGCGGCCTCCACCTCGTCCATCATCACGGCAAGCTCGGTGGGGAAGAGGTACATGATCAGCGCGCTGATCAGACCGATCACGGCGAACACGAGCATGGACACGCGGAAGATCCGCCGCATCTGCATCGGCTTTCCCAGCGTTTCGGCCTCGGAGATCATGCGCGAGAGCGCCACGGGCAGACCCGCGGTCGTCAGCGTCAGGAACACGTTGAAGATGCTGTAGGCCACCATGAAGTGCGCGTAACCCTCGTCGCCGAGGATGTTCCCCAGCGGGATCTTGTAGATCGCGCCGAGGATCTTCGTGATGGCCACGCCCGCCGCCAGAATCGCAGCGCCGTAGAGATAATTCTGTTTGCTTTGCTGTTTTGGCAAATTATTCACTCTTTTCAATAGATGGAGTACCTTACTTTACACGGAATGGTACGAAAAAGCAATCACAAGCCGTCACTCTGCAGGAGGTCCTCCAGCTCGGCCTTCGTCATCATCAGATTGATCGCCCGCAGCAGGGCGTTTGCGCTCATGCGCTCCGGGAGCCCGAGAGCTTTGAGCAGCGCGGCGCGGCGAAGAGCGCTCCCGGCGCCGCCGGAGAGGCCGAGGCGGTGAAGGTCCGCCTTCGTGATCTCGCCCGGCACGGCCTTTTCACTCTCGCCGAGGATCGTCGCTCCGGCGCGGCGGAGCGCTTCGATGAGCACCTCGGGCCGCATGCCCTCCACGCCGAGCTTGCCCTCCTTTGAGGGGTGATCCTTGCGCCGCTCCTTGCCCGCGACGTCGGGGATGTAGGCGTGCTTTACTTTTTTCGGGTCGATCGCGCCGGAGAGATACCGCCGGATCACAAAGCCCGCGCCGTCGCTGTCCGTGAGGACGATCAGCCCGCGCTTTTCCGCCGCCGTGCGCAGGAGGTTCAATTGCGCCTTGTCGTTGAACACGCCGAAGCCGCCGGTCTCGAAGATCGGCGCGTCCACGATCTGGCGCAGCGTGTTCGCGTCATAGCGCCCCTCAACCACGATCGCCTCGCGAATGCGGATCATCGGCCCGCCTCCATCATGATCTTCAGCAGCGCATCTTCGAGCAGGAGCAGATCGTCCCCGCCCGTGTGCTTCATGGCGTAGTCCGTCTCCGCGCAGAGCGTGACGGAGCGCTCCAGCGCCTCGAGAGAGAACCGCCGCGCCGAGCGCTGCAGCTTCTGCACGAGGAAATCATACCGCACGTCGCAGAGGCTCATCGCGTCAGATGCGCCCACACGCTCGCGCTCGCAGACCTTCGCGGCGTAGAGCCTGCGCATCTGCCCGCCGATCGCGGCGAGGAGCATGATGGGTTCACTGTCCTTCATCGCGAGCAGCTCCGCGAGCGTCGCCATCGCGCCGTCGCGGTCGCCCTGCGCGAGCATGTCGGTCATCTCAAAGACCACCGCGTCGGGCGTTTTTTCCGTCACGGCGTCGATGTCCGCGCGCGTGACGACTTCATCCTGCGCGTAAGACGCAATCTTCTCGATCTCCGGAATCATCCGGTTCATCAGCCCGCCCGTGATCTCGATGAGGTATTCCGCGTCCGCTCTCGTGATGCGCTTTGCGAGCGCGCCGAACCGGCGCGAGACCCAGATCACGAGCGAATCGCTCGACTGCGGGGCAAACTGCAGCACCTTGCCGTGCTTTTTCAGCGCCTTCGAGAGCTTCAGCCGCCCGTCGAGCGCAAAGTCCGGCGCCATCACGAAGGCGAGCGTGCAGTAGTCCGGCAGATCGGAGATCAGCGCCGTCAGCTTCGCCGCCTCTTCCTCGGGCGCTTTGTTCGTGTCGTATCCGCGCACCTCGATGAAGGAGCGGTCGGAGAGAAACGGCATCGCGTCCACCGCGTCGGCGAGCTTACCCAGGTCCAGATTCGCCCCGTCAAAGCGGTGCAGGCTGAAATCATCCCCGCCGTCCGGCAGGCACACGTTCTTCACCTGCGCCAAAAACTGCTCGCGCAGATAGTCCTCCTGCCCCCAGAGCACATACAGCCGCTGCGGGCCCTCGGCCTTGAGCGAGGCGACCTCGGTTTTATAATTCGCGCCCGAATCGGGCTGATTTTTCTTTCGGTTCGATCCTGCCATGGGGTTTCACTCCATTCGTAAGGTTACGCTGCCCTCCAGATCCGTGCGCCGGATCTCCATCCCGTGCGCCGCCAGACGGTCGAGCGTCTCTTGCGCCGGGTGGCCGTAGGTGTTCCAGCCGCAGGAGATGACTGCGGTCTCGGCACCGAGGGCGTCGAGCAGCGCGTCGCCGGAGGCGTATTTCGAGCCGTGGTGGCCCGCAATGAACAGCTCCGTGCCGGACAGATCGTAATCCGCCGCAAGGACGGTCTCGGTCGCGATCGGCACGTCGCCGGTGATCATCGTGTCAAAGTCGCCGCGCGTCACGCGCAGCATCAGGCAGCCGTCCTCCACCTCGCGCCCGAGCACGACGAAAAACTGCAGCCCGAATTCCCCGAGCGTCATCTCCGCGTCGTCCTCGAGGCGGATGACCTCGGTGCCGCGCTGCTCCGCCGTCTCCAAAATGGAACGGAGCGGCTCTGCCTCTGCGTCCGCCGCCGCGGGGAGAATCAGCGTGCGCACGCGCGTCTCCTGCAGCAGGCGCTGCGCGCCGTTGACGTGGTCTAAGTGCGGATGCGTCAGCACCAGCACGTCCAGCGCCTCTCTCCGCTCGCGCAGCAGCGCGCGGCTCGCCGTGTCCCCGGCGTTCACCGGGCTGCTTAAGCCGCCGCAGTCGACGAGCAGGGAGGTCTTGCCCGCGCGGAAAAAGACGCTCTGCCCCTGCCCATTGTCCAGCACCGTCACACGCGGCGTCGCCTCGCCCATATACCGCGCTGTCAGACCGGTCAAAAGCAGCAGGACAAGACAGCCGCAGATCGGGATGAGCAGCCGCACAGGCTTTCCGCTCCGGTGGCGAAGCCAGAGTGCAAAGCCGACCAGATAGCACACCGCCAGCCACAGGATCGTGAGCGGGGCCGTCCCGTCATACCGCAGGCCGGGCAGGGAGGCGGTGCCGCGGGCAATCAGCAGCACAAACCGCAGCGGCCATGCGACGAGCCATGCCGCCCACGTGCCGAGCGGGAGCGAGAGCATTCCCAGCAGCACGGCAACGAAGGAGCCCACAAACGCGATCGGAAGCACCCAGAACACCAGCAGGTTCGTGATCGGCGCCGCGAGCGTCAGCGTGCCGAAGTGCAGCGCGCCGAGCGGCATCGTCGGCACCATCGAGCCGAGCGAGGCGGCCACGGTCGTGATCGCTCCGTGCGCCGCGCCGCCGATCTCGCGCCCGCCGAAGAGGAGAGCGCGGATCCAGCCATAGATCGGCCCGGTCAGCCAGAGCACGCCCGCCATCGCCGCGAACGACAGCTGCAGACTCGCGCTGCCGGCGGAGAATGGTTGACATAATAATATCAGCAGCAGCGCCGCCATCAGGCTCGTCGCGGGGTCGTTCTCCCGCTCGAGCGCCGGGGCGAGCAGCACCAGCGCCGCCATGAGGCCGGCGCGCAGAACCGACGGCGTCGCGCCCGCCATGAGTGCGAAGAAGCCCAGCAGCGGCAGACTCAGGAGCGATAAAAACCGCCGCCGCCCGAACAGCAGCTGCACCGCGCCGATCAGAAAGGCGAGATGCATGCCTGAGACCGCCACCGCGTGCATGATGCCGGCGTTTCGCAGCGGAACATCGAGCTCGGCGTCATAAAGCGCGCGCTTGTCGCCGAGCATCAGCGCCTCGGCAAAGGGGAAGGCGTCCGCCGGGAAGATCTGCTCCGCCGTCGCCTTCACCCGGTGGGCGAGCACCTTCGGCAGGCAGAGAATTTTCCATCTCCATTCCCCGGTCTTCACCGGCGCCTCCGTCACGGAGCCGATGGCGGCGATGCCCATCGAGAGATAAGCGTCCGTCTCCTCTCCGTAGCGCTTTTCCGCGCTGCGCAGCTTCAAAGCGACCGTGATCAGATCGCCCGGCTGCAGATCATCGCAGCTCTCGTCATGCGCATAGGCGCGCACGGCGAGCCGGTCGAGCCCCGGCTCACAGAGGTGCAGCAGCACACCCGTGCTGTAATCCAGATGTACAGGGTAATCCAGTACGCGGGCGGAATAGACCTGTTCGCTCCCGTCGAGCGAAGAGAGCGGATCGAGCACACGGTGCGCGCGAAAGGCGTACCACCCAAACCCGACCGCCGCGGCCAGCAGACAGAGCATCCACCGCCGCCGGTTCAGCCCGTGCAGCCCAAGTCCGCCAAGCGAGAGCAAAGCCGCCGCGCCGGCGCACCAGTACAGCAGGGAAAGCGGGAGCAAATAATGCGCCGCAAACACAGCCAGCGCAAAGCCAAACCCAAACCAGGCCAGCCTGCGCATAAGCCATCCCCGCTTTCTGTCACATAATAATTTATTATACCGAAAAACAGAGATGAGAACAAGAAAAAAGTTAGGAATGAGGAATGAGGAATGAGGAATGAAGGTATTGGCTTGCGCCAATCATTTTAAACGCCGCGCAGCGGCACCTTCCACTCCTAATTCCTAATTCCTCATTCCTAATTCTCGTCAAATTTGCTTGATGTACGAGATCTCGTCTTTCGTCAAATACCGCCAAGTCCCTTGTTTCAGATTCCCGAGCTTCATCTTCCCCTCGCTCACGCGAACAAGCCTGTGCACCGTCAGCCCCGCCTTTGCGCACAGCCGCCTTACCTGCCGGTTTTTGCCCTCGTGGATCGTCACGGCGAGCCTGCCCGCGCCGAGGATCTGCACCCCGGCGGGGCGGACGGCTTCGCCGTCGAGATCCGTGACGCCGCGGATGATCTCTGCCGCGTCCTCGAGCGGCGCGCCAGAGACGGTTACGTGGTAGACCTTGTCCACCGTGTGCGACGGGTGCGTGAGCGCGTGCGCGGCCTCGCCGTCGTTGGTGAGCAGCAAAAGCCCCTCGCTGTCGAGATCCAGCCGCCCGACGGGATAGACCCGCGCGCCGGCGTCCGCGACGAGCTCCGCCACGGTGCGGCGGCCCTGCTCGTCCGAGAGCGTCGTCACATAGCCGCGCGGCTTGTGGAGCATGATATAAACGTGCTTCTCCGCGCGGGGCAGGGGAGCGCCGTCCACGCAAATTTCGTCCGTCTCCGGGTCGGCGGAGGCGCCGAGCACGGCCCTCTCGCCGTTTACCGTCACGCGCCCGGCCTCGATCATGGCCTCCGCCGCGCGCCGGGAGCAGAGCCCCGACTGCGCAATGCACTTCTGCAGCCGCTGCAGCATGGTCTTTCACCTCAAATCTGTAAGTTAAACGAAAAAAGCGCCCGCCCCGCGAGCCGCCAGAACCGCGCGAGCTTCTCCGGGAAGGAGAGGGGCATCGCCGCGTCCGCCGGCACGGCCCCGGCGCAGACGAGCGGCACAGTTGCTTCCGTCCCGTCAGGCGCGGTGAGCGTCAATGTTCCCAAACTCTGCCCGTGCTTCAGCGGCGCGAACACGAACCGCGGCAGCGCCGCGCGGATCTGCGGCGTCTCGCCGGCGTGAAGCAGCAGCCTCGGCGTCTCCTTCGGCACGACCGCGCAGGCGCGCGCCTCGCCCGAGAACACGGGCAGGACATAGGAGATGCCCTCGCCCTCGAACATGCGGAATGCCTCAAAGCCCCAGTCGAGCAGCGCCGTGTGGTCGTCCCAATCGTCCGGGTCCGAGATCGTGACGCACAGCAGCCGCATCCCATTTTTTTCCGCGCAGGAGACGAGGATGCGCCCCGCCGCCATTGTATATCCGGTCTTCACGCCCACCGCGCCGGGATAGGTGCGCAGGAGGCGATTGTGATTTACATAAGTTTTATTTCCGACTGTTTTCCGCTCCGTCGACACGATCCTGCGGAAGGTCGGATTCTCCATCGCGGCCTGCGCGATCACGGAAAGCTCCCGCGCCGTGGAGCCCTGCCCCTCAGCGTCGAGCCCATGCGGGTTAACATAATGCGTTTGCATCAAGCCAAGCTCCGAGCACTTTTCGTTCATCCGCTCGGCAAAGGCCTCCACCGAGCCCGCGGCGTGCACCGCGAGGGCGACGGCGGCGTCGTTGCCGGACTGGAGCATCAGGCCATAGAGCAGATCTTCGACCGAGACGGTCTCGCCCGGCGTCAAATCCATGCTCGAGCCCTCCACATCGGCGCACTCCGGCGGGATGACAACCGCCTCGTCGAGCGCACAGCTTTCCAGCACGATCATCGCCGTCATGATCTTCGTCGTGCTCGCAATCGGCAGAAACTCGTCCGCATTCTGCTCAAAAAGCACCCGCCCGCCGTCCATGCACACGAGAATGCAAGAGCGCGCGGAGGTTTCCGGCGCATCGGAAACAGCACAAACGGGCACGCAGAGCAGAGCGCAGAGGAGGAGAACAAGCAATGATTTTTTCATACCGCATCACCGGTATGCAGTATGCCGCGTTCGGCTTTGTTCTATGTAAAAAATGAGGAATTAGGAATGAGGAATTAGGAATGAACCGTTTTTGGCATTCCTAATTCCTAATTCCTCATTCCTAATTCGATCCGCTTTTATTTCTTTCTCTTATCAATAAATGCGTCCACTCTGTCCATCACCGTCGGCGCCATGTCGATGATGCGGTCGACGGTGTTGTTCGTCGGGGCGATGTTCATCATGCGCACGTTGCCGTCCTTGATGATCAGAAAGCCCATCGGCTCGACCTTGACGCCCGCGCCGGAGCCCGCGCCGAGCCCCTGCTGGTTCTTCGTGGGATATTCCGTGCCGCCGCTGGCGAAGCCGAAGCTGACCTTCGAGAGGGGAATGAGCGTGATGTCGTCCGGCGTGACGATGGGCTTGCCCACCACGGTGTTCGTGTCCACGAGCTCCTTGATCTTCGCCATGGTCGCATTCATGATGGAGGTGATGTCGTGATTGTCCATTTCGCAAATCCTTTCTCAATGCTTCTTCCGCTGCCGGATGATCACCCGCAGCGCCTTCCAGCCGAGCACGAGGGCAATGCCCACAATCTGCCCGATGCGGATCGTGCCGATCAGCCGCCCCTCGGCGGCGATCGAATCGCTTGTAAAGTCCGGCGTGAGCCAGACGTCGCGTTCCTTCACATTCAGCGCCCGCTCCGTGAGCGGCTGCAGGCCGTAGACCGCCGACTGCAAATAGGCGAAGGTCATGGCCGTGTTGTAAGGGTCGCTTGTTCCGATGCGCGCGTGCAGGCGCAGCAGATCGACCGAGAGCTTCCGCCGAAACGACCCCACCGCCTCGAGCGCGGGGCGCACGAGCTTTAAGAGTGTCGGGAGCGTGAGCGGGGATTTCTTTTTCTGCTTCGGCTGCTCCTCGTCCGCGTCGTCCTTCGTCGGCCTGGCTTTTTTCTTCTTTTCCTTTTTGGGCTTTTCGGGCTTCTCCCGCTTCGGCAGGATCGTGAGCCTCACCGGCCCTGCCTTGAGGCGGAGATACAGCCCCTCGCCGTCATATTCCGCGTCCACGCCCACGCGCAGCAGATTCAGCGCCGTGAGCAGCAGCGCGATGATGAGCAAGATCCAGAGCGCGGTGGTCAATGCGTCCTCACTCCTCGGCGGTCTCCGCGGGTGTTTCTTCGGTCGGCTCCTCTTTCAGCTCGATCTGCTCGCCGCGGTTCTGCAGCTGCTCGATGGCGGCCTGCAGCTTCTCGGTGCCCTCGCTGCTCGTCATGTCCGGCAGCACGGGCAGCTCCTCGAGCGTCGTCATGCCCATCGTGCGCAGAAAGAGATCGCTTGTCTGATA
The DNA here is from genome assembly GCA_017411225.1 of Oscillospiraceae bacterium. GTDB lineage: Bacteria > Bacillota > Clostridia > Oscillospirales > Oscillospiraceae > CAG-103. Next base: position 30,759 of record JAFRDQ010000065.1, on the reverse strand, counting down.
CAGCGTCGGTCTGCCCGGCGCCTCGAGCCGTCCCGCGGCCTCAATGAGTCCGCGGTCTAAGAGCGTCGTCACGGTGTACGAGCTGTCCACGCCGCGCACCTGGTCGATGTATGCGCGCGTGACGGGCTGGAAATACGCCGTCACGGCGAGCACCTCCAGCGCCGACTGGCTCAGGCGCGGCGGCTTTCGCTGCTCGAGCGCGCGCTGCACATAGGTCGCAAATTCCGGCGCCGAGCACAGCTGCAGCCGCTCGTTCATCCGCACGAGACGGATGCCGCTCTTCGATTCCTCATAGGCGTCGGCCAGCTCGCGCGCGCAGGAGATGATCGTCTCCGTCTCCTCGCCGAGCACAAGACCGATGCGGCTGGCCTCAATCGGCTCGCCGGCTGCAAAAATGATCGCCTCCACGGCGGACAGCAGTTGTTCGTGATCCATAGTCTTATTCTTCTCCAACAGATTCTGCGATTGTATCCAGAATGTCTTCCATCTTCTCGTCGCTGCCCTTGAAGGACGCGACGTAGCCGCCCTCCTCCTCCGTCAGCCGCAGACTGCCGAGGCTGCAGAGCTCGAGCACCGACAGGAACGTCGCCACGATCTCGCTGCGGCTCTCGCAGCGCAGATACAGGGCCTTGAGCGTCATGGCGCCCTCGGAGCGCAGCAGATCCATCAGATCCCGGCTCTTCTGGCGCACGGAATAGGTGATGCGCTTCGGCGCGTTGAACACGAGCGGCTCTGCCTGCGCGGCTCCGCCGCGCGTGAACACAGACAGCAGACCCTTTAAGAGATCCTCCGGCTCGATGCGGTAGCGGTATTCGCCCGCCTTCTTCGGCAGCGGCTCGGGCGGGCGCGAGTGGTACTGCAGGCCCGTCCGGCTCGCGGCCTCGAGCATCGGTGTCACGGATTTGAGCGCGGTGTAGGTGTCCTTGGCCTTCAGCTGTTCGAGCGATGCGATCAGCTGCTCGAGCTCATCGATCTCCTTCTCCTCCGTGAGCAGCATCCGCGTCTTGATATAGAGCAGATACGACGCCATCTGCACGAATTCGCTCGCGATGTCGAGGTCGAGCTTCTCCATCGCGTTTAAGTATTCCAGATACTGATCCGTGATCTCCGCGATCGGAATGTCCCGGATCTCGATCTTGTTTTTGCTCAGCAGCAGGAGGATCAGGCTCAGCGGCCCTTCAAAGTCCACCATGTCGCTTTTTTCGTGGACGACGCCTTCCAGAAAGAAGGTCGGATCGCCCAGCCGGTTAATGGATTGCTCCGACGAGTTCATAGCCCCACTCCGCAAAGATAAAGAGTTTGTCAAACGCCCAGTTCGTCGCCGCGCTCAGCGGGCGGCCGAAGATGCCGGACGAGACCAGCACCAGCAGCAGAATCATGCCGTAGCGCTCATAGCGCATCAGCTGATCATACCGCTCCGACGGCAGCACCGAAAACAGCACCTTCGAGCCGTCGAGCGGGCTGATCGGGATGATGTTGAAGATCGCAAAGGAGATGCTCAGGTACGCCGTAAGATAGATCATCTCCATCAGGTAGTTGTGTTCTCCGAGCGGACGGAACAGCAGCCCGTAAAGGAAGAGAAACACGATCGTGATCAGAACGTTCATCAGCGGCCCCGCCACGGCCGTGATCGCCATGCCGCGCTTCGGGTTTCGGAAGCGGTACATGTTCACCGGCACGGGCTTTGCCCAGCCGAAGTGGAACACGACCATCATCAGAATGCCGATGATATCGAGGTGCTTAATGGGGTTCAGCGTCAGTCTGCCCGCGTCCTTCGCGGTCGTGTCGCCGAGCTTGTAGGCCACAAACCCGTGGCTCAGCTCATGCAGCGTAATGCAGATCAGCGCCGGGATGATCGAAAGGAGGATGTTCGTCAAATAAGACCAGTCCAGACCCTCCCAGATGGTTTTGACAGTATTCATAGAATCACCAATAAAAATAGATATGATATTATACCAATAATAAAGAGGAAAAACAAGTCGAATGCAAATACGATATGACGGGTTTCGTGTAGGGGAGGGGCTTGCCCCTCCCGGCGTTCCCAGTTTTGATTACGAGATGGGGAAAGGCGAATCCGCAGATTCATGATTCTGCGAATTCGCCTGAGATTACGGTTTCTTTCGTCTGTGCTGCACGGGAGGGGCAAGCCCCTCCCCTACAGTGGGAATGCAATCAGTCTCCGATATTCCCCAAGTCGATCATCATGTTCCCGCCGCCGGTGACGCGGGGGAGCTCGCCGTTCCACTTTTCGATCTTCTTGTTCTCGATGATCTCCTGCGTCAGCGATTCGGTGATCGTCTTGTTCGCGGCGGCCTCGCCCTCGGCGCGGATCTTCGTGGCCTCGGCCTCGGCCTGCGCGTTGGTGATGGCCGTCTGCTTCTCGGTCTCGGCCTTGAGCAGCTTCTGCTGGGCGACCTGCTTTTCCTCGATGGCGGTGATGAACGCGTCCGAGAAGTCAAAGTCGATGATGTTCACGTCCGTGATGTAGAGCCCGATGGCGTTGAGCTTTTCATTGAGCCCGGTCACGAGCCCCTCGCTGATGAGAATGCGGTTTGTGACGCTCTGCTCGGCGGTGTAGGTCGCGGTGATGGCCTTGAGCACCTCGTTGACCGCCGGGACGACGAGCACGCTCTCATAGTTCGCGCCGATGTTTTTGTAGATGCTGTAGCTCTTGGCGGGGTCGACGCGGTAGTTGATCGCGAGCACCGTCTGCACGCTCTGCAGGTCCTTGGAGAAGGCCTCGGTCTGCACCTCGAGCTTCTGGATGCGGTTGTCGATCTTCACCACCTGCTGCACGAAGGGGGCCTTCGCGTGGATGCCCTCCTGCAGCACACCCTCTTTGACCTTGCCCATCGTCACGACCACGCCGGTGTGACCGGCCTCCACGATCGTGAAGCAGTTGAGCAGCGTGATCACCGCGATGAGCAGCACCGCCGTGATGATCGCGCCCTTTTTGAAGCCGCGCTTCGGGCCGGGGGTTTTGCTCTTGTCCAGAATTTCCTGAAAGCTGCTGGTTTTCATGGCTGTTCCTCCTTCATTTGTTCCATCCACTGTTCTGCTGCCTGCTTGTACTGCGTCGCGGTATAGGCGCTCACCATCGCGCAGAGCGCGAGACGGAGCCGCTGTGCACTCTCCGGCGTCGGGCCGGTGTAGTCCGCCGTCACGGTCTGCACGGTCTGCGGGATGTTCTTCAGCGTCAGCGCATCCGTCTGCCCGATCGCCTCGCAGAGATAGTCATAGAGCTGCTCCTCGGAGACGATGTCATCCCCGGTGTCGTCCGCGCTGCCGTTGACGAGCCGCATCAGCTCGCCGATGCGGTCAATCTGCATACTCTCGCGGAGGGCGGAGATCAGCAGAATCCGCGCGAGCTGCCGCTCATGATATTTCTTCCTCACCGGGTGCGCCACAAAGCCGCGCTTGACCCAGTTCTGCACCGTGGACGGCTCCAGCCCCGTGATTGCGCAGACCTGACCGAGCGACAGCCCGTCCGTGGCCTGGATCAGCGGCCGAAACATGGCAAACATGCCGCCTGTCTCCGAATACGGCATCACCGTGCCGGGTACGCGTGGTTCCTGCATGGTACTCACTCCTTCCTTTGTGGTTGTAATGATTATATCATAGGTTCATGCGACCGTCAATAGAGTTCTTATGAATGATTTTAAACGATCCCGGCGCGGCAAAAGGCGAAAAGAAAGAGTTGTTACCCGCGGGAAGTTGTTGTATAATAGGTGTATCAATGCATTGGAGGTCGATTCCATGAAAAAAGCGCTTGTTCTCGTGCCCCTCGGCGCCGCTGCCGTGGGCGCTGCTGTGTTTTTCGCCATGAAGAAGCCCGCCGGTGACAAGGCCGCCGCCCCTGCCAAGAAGGCCGCCCCCGCCAAGGCCGGCGGCAAGAAGAAGGAAGCTCCCGCCATGGATCTCCAGCCCGGCAGCTATACCTTCATCTCCGGCTTCAAGGACGCCGCCAAGGTCGAGGCCGGTTTCCAGTATGACGCGAAGACCTGCGAGTTTGCCGTCATCGAGGAGGACTTCCCGGCCTACACCAGTGACTCCCACGTCGCAGTCGTCCGCTGCCCGGAGTTCATCGTCCAGCTCGAGTACGCCGGCTACTATGGCGGAGAGGATTTCGGCGGTCTGAAAAAGTCCCTCGCCGAGCGGTATCAGGATATTGCCGACGTCGCCTGCGGCGCCAATCAGGCGATCCGCTTCATCGACGGCGACAACGTCTGCCTCGCTGTCGGTGTCGATCAGTTCAGCTATCTGCTCGTCACGCTCATCAAGGGCAAGGAGTATGACGACGATTTCAAGACCCTGCCGGACTACCCGCCGGTCAAGGCCGTGCTCGACAGCCTGTCCTTCACGGAAGGCAAGTAAAGAGAATCCGTAGGGGAGGGGCTTGCCCCTCCCGGCAGTTTCGTTTCAGATGAATTGCCAATGCGGGGCGAATCCGTGTCATTGTGCGAATTCGCCCCGCATTTTTTGTAACTGTACGCCGGTATGCGCGGGAGGGGCAAGCCCCTCCCCTACAGCGTGGATATCAAATTGATCGGAGGCCTTGAGATATGACCAAATCCATCGTGCTTGCAGGCGGGTGCTTCTGGGCTGTGGAGCATCTCTACCGCCAGCTTCCGGGCGTTATCTCCGCGCACAGCGGCTATGCCAACGGCCGCAAGGCCGAGTGGGCGGATTATGAGAAGGTCTGCACCGGGCTCACCGGCTTTCGCGAGGCCGTGCAGGTGACGTATGACCCGGAGGTCATTTCCCTGCGCCGTCTGCTGTTCGTGTTCTTCAACATCATTGACCCCGCCATGTATCACCGGCAGGGGATGGACATGGGCAGCCAGTACCAGTCCGGCGTCTACTGGTCGGACGAGGCGGACGCCGAGATCGTGCGCGCCGTCGCGGACGTCGAGCGCCCCGGCCACCCCGGCTTCTGCACCGAGCTCGAGGAGCTTCGCCTGTTCTGCCTCGCCGAGGAATACCACCAGCGGTATCTCGAGAAGAACCCCGGCGGCTACTGCCACGTCTCGCCGAAAAAAATGCAGCTCCTGCGGGACTATCCCTTCCGCGAGGAAGACTACACCCGCCCCGCGCAGGAGATGTTCGACGACTGGCGCACCAAGACAGAACCGTAGGGGCGGATATCATCCGCCCGCGCAGCAGCGCTCCTAAAATATAAAAAACGTGAGGCGAATTCGCGTTCGCCTCACGTTTATTTTCTCTTTTTCTTCTTCTGATTCTGCTTTTCCTTCCGGTTGATCTCCTGAAACTTCTTGACGTACTGCAAAATCAGCGCCACGGCGACGGCGAGCGCGCCGCTCATCAGCGCGAGCGTCAGAAAGCCCTGCGTGTTCATCTCCGGCGTCTTGTCCAGCCCCGCCGCGAGGGCGGAGACCGTCAGCAGAAGGGCAAAGCACACCGCACAGCCGATGGAGAGCAGTTGTTTTTTCATGTTGCGTCACCTCTTCCCCAGATGATACCACGGCGAGTCATGAAAAACAAGAACTGCGTGCAGCGGGACTGAGGGACGGACTGGACGCTGTTTCCTAATACTTTCTTTTTAAAATATTTTTTTATACTCTATATAAAACTCCGTCCCGTCCGTCCCTCAGTCCCGGGATTTCTACGTTATCACCAAAACAAATCCAATTCTGCGGAAATCTTTATCCACCTTTTTCTGCATAAACACTTGACTTTTCTCTGCATTCGATGAATAATATGCACATCCTATTCATAATTATTCACGGAGGAACCCGTCATGAAGAAAGAAAACATCAAAAAAGTCGTCCTCGCCTATTCCGGCGGTCTGGATACATCCGTCATCATCCCCTGGCTGAAGGAGAACTACAACAACTGCGAGGTCATCGCCGTCTCCGGCAACGTCGGTCAGGCGGACGAGCTCGAGGGTCTGGAGGAAAAGGCGCTCAAAACCGGCGCCTCGAAGCTCTATGTCCTCGATCTCACGGAGGAGTATGCCGCCGATTACATCATGCCCTGCCTCAAGGCCGGCGCCGCGTATGAGGAATATCTCCTCGGCACCGCCACGGCCCGTCCGCTGATTGCGAAGGGCCTTGTCGACGTCGCCATGAAGGAAGGCGCGGACGCGATCTGCCACGGCTGCACCGGCAAGGGCAACGATCAGGTGCGCTTCGAGCTCGCCATCAAGCACTTTGCGCCGAACATGCCGATCATCGCCCCGTGGAGAGAGTGGTCGATCAAATCCAGAGAAGAGGAGATCGACTACGCCGAGGCGCACAACGTGCCGCTGCGCATCAACCGCGAGACGAACTATTCCAAGGACAAGAACCTCTGGCATCTGAGCCACGAGGGTCTCGACCTCGAGGATCCCGGCAACGAGCCGACCTATGAGAAGGAGGGCTTCCTCGAGATGGGCGTGAGCCCGATCCATGCCCCCGATGCGCCGACCTATGTCACCATCGACTTTGAGCAGGGCGTCCCCGTCGCGGTCGACGGCGAAGCCATGACGCCGAAGGGCATCATCCTCAAGCTCAACGAGCTCGGCGGCGCCAACGGCGTGGGCCTTCTGGACCTCGTGGAAAACCGCCTCGTCGGCATCAAGTGCCGCGGCGTGTATGAGACACCCGGCGGCAAGATCCTCTATGAGGCGCACAAGCTCCTCGAGAGCATCTGCCTCGATAAGATGACCGCGCACGAAAAGCAGCGCGTCGCCATCACGTTCGGCGAGCTGGTCTATAACGGCCAGTGGTTCACGCCCCTGCGCGAGGCGCTCTCCGCCTTCGTCGACAAGACGCAGGAGACCGTCACCGGCACCGTGCGGCTCAAGCTCTATAAAGGCAACATCATCCCCGCCGGCATCTGGAGCCCGCACAGCCTCTACTCGGAGGAGATCGCCACCTTCGGCGAGAGCGACTACAACCAGAAGGACGCCGAGGGCTTCATCAACCTCTACGGCCTGCCGATCCAGGTGCAGGCGATTGTGGACGGAAAATAACCGCAATGGGAAACACGAATTGAATTAGGAATGAGGAATTAGGAATTAGGAATGCACTGTTCTGAAGATTCCTCATTCCTCATTCTTACTTTTTTCTGACGGGAGAAAACCATATGAGCAAACTTTGGGCAGGAAGAACTGCCGGGGAAACCAATCAAATTGCAGATGATTTCAACTCCTCCATCCGGTTTGACTGTCGGATGTACCGCGAGGACATCAAGGGCTCGATGGCGCATGCGGCGATGCTGGGCGCGAAGAATATCATCTCCAAATCGGACGCTGACGCGATCATCGACGGGCTGCAGACGATTCTGGACGATCTGGAGTCCGGCGCGCTTGAGATTGATCCGACCGCCGAGGATATCCACATGTTTGTCGAGCAGGTGCTCACCGAGCGCATCGGCGAAACCGGCAAGCGCCTGCACACCGCCCGCAGCCGCAACGATCAGGTCGCGCTCGACCTGCGCATGTATCTGCGCGCGGAGGTGGGAGAGATTGTCGCGCTCACGAAGGCGCTCATCACCGCCCTCGCCGATCAGGCCGAGGCGCACAAGGCGGACATCCTGCCCGGCTATACGCACCTGCAGCGCGCCCAGCCCGTCACGTTCGGGCATCACCTGATGGCCTACGCCATGATGCTCCTGCGCGACGTCGACCGGATGCAGGACGCTTTGATTCGCATGAACGTCAGCCCCATCGGCTGCTGCGCCCTCGCCGGCACGACCTATGACACCGACCGGATCATGGAGGCCGAGGCGCTCGGCTTCGATGCCGTCGCGTTAAACAGTCTCGACGGCGTGTCCGACCGGGATTTCTGCGTGGAGCTGCTCAGCGCGTGGTCGATTCTGATGATGCACCTCTCGCGCCTGTCGGAGGAGCTGATTTTGTGGTCGAGCTGGGAGTTTCAGTTTATCTCCCTCTCGGACGATTTCACCACCGGCTCGAGCATCATGCCGCAGAAGAAAAACCCCGACATGGCCGAGCTCTGCCGCGGCAAGACGGGGCGGGTCTACGGAGACCTGATGGCGCTGCTCACCACGCTCAAGGGCCTGCCGCTGGCCTATAATAAGGACATGCAGGAGGACAAGGAGGCCGTCTTTGACGCCGTGGACACCGTGAAAATGTGCCTGAAGGTCTTCGCGCCCATGATCGAGACGATGACCGTGAAGAGCGATAACATGCTCCGCGCTGCGCAGACGGGCTTTATCAATGCGACCGATCTCGCGGATTATCTCGTGAAGAAGGGCATGCCCTTCCGCAGCGCCTATAAAATCTCCGGCGCGCTCGTCGCCGCGTGCATCCAGAAGGGCGTCACGCTCGAGGAGCTCCCGCTTGAGGCATACAAGGCGCAGAGCGAGCTGTTTGACGCCGATCTCTATGATGAGATCAACCTCGCCGCCTGCGCCGAAAAGCGCTCCAGCCTCGGCGGCACCTCGGTGCAGAGCGTCGAGAACCAAATCGCCTGGGTGCGCAATCAGTTGGACGCATGACAAACGGAGGTTTGTAGGGGACGGCGTCCTCGACGTCCCGCGCAGAACCAGCCGAATGGATCGCCGCATTCCGGCAAATCCGCACCATTTTCCTTGACAAAACCCTGCGCTGAGACTAGATTGGTCTCAGCGCTTTTACACTTTGAATGGAGGAATGCCCCCATGAACACAAAACAGACCGACCAGGCCTACGTCGCCCATACCTACGCCCGCTTCCCGGTGGAGATCGTCTCCGGCCGCGGCTCCGAGGTGTTCGACGAGACCGGCAAGCGTTATATCGACCTCACCAGCGGCATTGGCGTCGACGCCTTCGGCGTGGCCGATCCCGCGTGGATCGCCGCCGTCACGGCGCAGCTGGGGCGCGTGCAGCATATCTCGAACCTGTTTTATACCGCCCCTGCCGCCAACCTCGCGCAGCTCCTCTGCGAGCGCACGGGCATGAAGCGCGTTTTCTTCTCCAACTCCGGCGCCGAGGCGAACGAGTGCGCCATCAAGGCCGCCCGCAAGTACGCAGCGCAGACGAAGGGCGCTGATACCTACACGATCCTCACGCTCGAAAAGAGCTTCCACGGCCGCACGCTCGCGACGCTCTCCGCCACCGGGCAGGACAAGTACCACGCCCAGTTCCAGCCGCTGCTGCCGGGCTTTGTCCACACGCCCGCAAACGATCTCGACGCGCTCAAGGCAGCCGCTGAGACCCATAAGCTCGCCGCCGTCATGATGGAGTGCGTGCAGGGCGAGGGCGGCGTCACGGCGCTCGATCCCGCCTTCGTGCAGGGCGCGGCGGCGTTCTGCAAGGCAAATGACATTCTCCTCATCATCGACGAGGTGCAGACCGGCAACGGCCGCACCGGCACGCTCTATGCCTATGAGCAGTTCGGCGTCAAGCCCGATCTCGTCACCACGGCGAAGGGGCTCGGCGGCGGTCTCCCGCTCGGCGCGTGTCTGTTTGGCGAGAAAGTGCAGGACGTCTTTCAGCCCGGCGACCACGGCTCCACCTCCGGCGGCAGCCCCGCGGCCTGCGCCGGCGCGCTCAGCGTCCTTGGCCGCATTGACGACAAGCTGCTCTCCGAGGTGCGCGCCAAGAGCGCCTACCTGTTCGAGATCTTCACCGGCGCCGAGGGCATCGAGAGCGTCTCCGGCCTCGGCCTCATGATCGGCCTCAAGACGACAAAGCCCGCGCCGGAGATTCTGGCCGCCGCGAGAGAACGCGGCGTCCTCGCCCTCACGGCCAAGGAAAAGATCCGCCTGCTCCCGGCGCTGAACATCCCGATGGAGCAGCTGAAAGAGGCGGCGGGAATTATAGTTGATTGTTGTAAGTTGTAAGTTGTAAGTTGTAAGTTGAAGGGCTAATGTACGATGGCGAGTTATAAGGAGTTAGCTGTGTGGCAAAAGGCCATGGAGCTTGTTGAGGAGATATATCGATTAATCAAATTGCTTCCGAAAGAAGAACGATATGCGCTTTCAGATCAGATGAGAAGGGCGGCAATTTCCATTCCATCCAATATTGCGGAAGGGCAAGCGCGGGAGTCCAAGAAAGAGTTTCTGCGATTCTTGGCGATTGCTCAGGGATCCAGAGCGGAAGTGGAAACACAGCTCGAAATTTGCATTCGATTGAATTATTTTTCTGAAGCGCGCGCTTCCCGTTCGAATCAGCTTTGCGATGAGCTGGGCAGAATGATTTACGCAATCATGAAAAATCTTAGGAACTTATAACTTAAAACTAACAACTAACAACTTGAAAGGGAAGAAACCATCATGTCTTTGAGAGGCAGAAATTTTCTGAAATTGCTCGACTTCACCCCGGCGGAGATCAACGAATTCCTCGATCTTGCCGCCGATCTGAAGGAAAAGAAAAAATCCGGCGTCCCGCATCGTCTGTTTGAGGGCAAAAGCATTGCCCTGATCTTTGAAAAGACGAGCACGCGCACGCGGTGTGCCTTTGAGGTGGCGGCGGCGGATCTCGGCATGCACCCGGTGTATCTCGATCCGAGCGGCTCGCAGATCGGGAAGAAGGAGTCGATAGCCGACACCGCCCGCGTGCTGGGGAGAATGTTCGACGGCATCGAATACCGCGGCTTTGAGCAGGAGCGGGTGGAGGCGCTGGCAAAGTACGCGGGCGTGCGCGTCTGGAACGGGCTCACGAACGAGTTTCACCCCACGCAGATCCTCGCCGACTTCCTCACCATCCGCGAGCACTTCGGCTCTCTCAAGGGGATCAAGCTCGTCTATCTCGGCGATGCGCGCTATAACATGGGCAACTCCCTCATGGTCGGCTGCGCCAAGATGGGCATGCACTTCGTCGCCTGCGCGCCGGAGAAATACTTCCCGGACGCCGCGCTGATTGCGGAGTGTCAGGCAATTGCGAAGGAGACCGGCGCGGTGCTGGAATTCATCACCGACCCGATGAAGGCCGTGCAGGACGCCCATGTGCTCTATACCGACATCTGGGTCTCCATGGGCGAGCCGGAGGCGGTCTGGGAAGAGCGCATTCACGATCTCCTGCCCTACCGCGTCACGAAGGAGCTCATGGACGCCGCCGGTGCGCAGTGCCGCTTCATGCACTGTCTCCCGTCCTACCACGATCTCGGCACCGAAAACGGCCGCGCGATCTATGAGAGGTATGGCCTCGACTGTCTCGAGGTCACGGACGAGGTCTTCGAGAGCGATCAGAGCATCGTCTTCGACGAGGCGGAAAACCGCCTCCACACGATCAAGGCCGTCATGGCCGCCACGCTGGAATGATTGCCGCACGCAAACAGAATCCGTAGGGGAGGGGCGTGCCCCTCCCGCCGGTTCCCTGCATAATTGCAGGGAACTATTGTATATATTCATCCGATATTCATTCCACCAATCCAAAACGCCCCAAAAACTGTGAAAACATATACAAAACAGCGGCAAATACCCTGCTGTTTTGATGTGCACTTGCATAAAAATATGAATGCAGCGAATAAAAATGCATTCTTTTCTTGACTTTCGTGCATTCGGGTGCTAAACTGCAACCATCCCAAAACTGTTATGAAAAGAGGACATTCAAAATGAAAAAATTCATCACCCTGCTTCTGGCTGTGCTGATGGTTGCTTCTCTCGCCGCCTGCGGCAGCAACAACAGCGCTCCCGCGGCTGACGGCTCCGCCGCCGCCTCCAGCGTCCAGCTCAAGATTCTGGACAGCGAGTACGTCACCGAGGATTACGCCATCGCCGTCGCGAAGGAAAACACCGATCTGCTCGACAGCATCAACACCGCGCTGACCGCTCTGATCGCCGACGGCACCGTCGCTCAGGTCGTGGACTACTACGTCTCCGGCGAGGGCGAGCTGCCCGCCGTGCAGCAGGACGTCGCAGCTGACGCCGAGACCCTGACCATGGCCACCAACGCCGCGTTCCCTCCCTATGAGTATTGGGAAGGCGACGCCATCGTTGGCATCGACGCTGTGGTCGCCGGCCTGATCGCCGACCAGCTCGGCATGAAGCTCGACATTCAGGACATGGACTTTGACGCCATCATCCCCGCGGTTGTCTCCGGCAAGGTCGACATGGGCATGGCCGGCATGACCGTCACCGACGAGCGCCTCCAGTCCGTCAGCTTCTCCGAGAGCTACGCCACCGGCGTGCAGGTTGTCATCGTTCCCGAGAACTCCCCGATCGAGACCGTTGACCAGCTCTTCAGCCTGCTGGACGACGGCGAGGACATCCAGATCGGCACCCAGAACGCCACCACCGGCTTCATCTATGCCTCTGATGACTTCGGCGAGGAGCACGTGCAGGCCTTCAACAAGGGCGCTGACGCCGTGCAGGCGCTGGTCTCCGGCAAGCTCACCTGCGTCATCATCGACAACGAGCCCGCCAAGGCTTTCGTCGCGGCCAACAACGGCTGATAGAATCGCAATTGAATTCCCGCGGCTCCATGCGGAAGCATGGAGCCGCTTCGACCATGTAAAAAGGAGGAACCTGCATGTCCGACTGGTTCGCCAAACTGCAGCAGGATTTTGTGCTGAACTTCGTCAGCGACAACCGCTGGAAGTATCTCACGTCCGGCCTTGCCAATACCCTCAAGATCACGTTCTTCGCCGTGCTCATCGGCATCGCCCTCGGCGTCGTGATCGCCATCGTCCGCTCCACGTGGGACAAGAACAAGGAGACAATGCGCCCCGGGCTCGGCAAGGTGCTGCTCGGCGTCGGCAATGCGCTCTGCCAGATCTATCTCACGGTCATCCGCGGCACGCCTGTGCTCGTGCAGCTGATGATCATCTACTACATCATCTTTGCCTCGTCCAACAACGGCGTCCTGATCGCCACGCTCGCCTTCGGCATCAACTCCGGCGCCTACGTCGCCGAGATCATCCGCGGCGGCATCATGTCCACGGACAACGGCCAGTTTGAGGCGGGGCGCTCCCTCGGCTTCAACTATGTGCAGACGATGTGGTATATCGTCATCCCGCAGGCGCTCAAGAGCGTGCTTCCCGCGCTGGCGAACGAGTTCATCGTCCTGCTCAAGGAGACCTCCGTCGCCGGCTACGTCGCCATCCGCGACCTGACCAAGGGCGGCGATATCATCCGCGGCGTCACGTATTCCCCCTTCCTGCCGCTGATCGCCGTGGCGCTCATCTATCTTGTCATGGTCATGTTCTTCACATGGCTCGTCGGAAGACTCGAAAGGAGGCTGCGCAGCAGTGACCACTGAGAAGCTCATTCAGGTCAAGGACCTGCAGAAGCACTTCAAGGGCGGCGAGATCAAGGCGCTCGACGGCGTCACGACCGACATCCACCGCGGCGAGGTCGTCGTGGTCATCGGCCCCTCCGGCTCGGGCAAGAGCACGTTCCTGCGCTGCCTGAACCTCCTCGAGCTGCCCACCGGCGGCACGATCACCTTCGAGGGCACGGACATCACCGACCCGCACTGCAACATCAACCTCCACCGCCAGAAGATGGGCATGGTTTTCCAGCACTTCAATCTCTTCCCGCACATGACGCTGCTGAAAAACATGACCATCGCGCCGGTGAAGCTGCTGAAGAAATCGCAGGCAGACGCCGAGAAGAAGGCCATGGAGCTCTTAGAGCGCGTCGGTCTTGCCGACCGCGCGGGCGCCTATCACTCCCCGCTCTCCGGCGGACAGAAGCAGCGCCTCGCCATCGTCCGCGCGCTGTGCATGGAGCCGGACGTCATGCTCTTTGACGAGCCGACCTCCGCGCTCGACCCCGAGATGGTCGGCGAGGTGCTTGACGTCATGAAGCAGCTGGCCCGCGACGGCATGACCATGGTCGTCGTCACGCACGAGATGGGCTTCGCCCGCGAGGTGGGCGACCGCGTCCTCTTCATGGCGGACGGCAAGCTCATCGAGGAGGGCAGCCCCTATAAGCTCTTCACCAACCCGCAAAGCCCGAGACTGCAGGACTTTCTTGGTAAGGTATTGTAAATCAAAAAGCCCGCCATTTGGCGGGCTTTTTCAATTAGGAATGAGGAATTAGGAATGAGGAATGAAGGTATTGGCTTACGCCAATGAATCAAATCGCCGCTGTGCGGCACCATCAATTCCTAATTCCTAACTCCTAATTCCTAATTCTTCTCTTCGGTTGTCAGATGCCTTTGTTCTCGTCTGCGAGTATCGCCCCGTCCGCGCCGATCGTGACCACGCGCAGGGGGAGATCCCGCTCCGCGTTTGCCACGGCCTGATAGACCGCGTATTCCATGCCGCCGCAGCAGGGGACGAACATGCGCGTGAGCGTCACGCTCTTCACGTCGTTCTCGCGGATGATCTCCGTGAGCTTCTCGGCGTAGTCCGCCGCGTCCAGCTTCGGGCAGCCGATCACGACGACCTTGCCCGCCACGAAATCGCGGTGGAAGTTGCCGTAGGCATAGGCGGTGCAGTCCGCCGCCACGAGCAGATCGCACTGGTAGAACACCGGGCTTGAGGGGCTCACGAGCTTTAACTGCACCGGCCAGTTGTCGAGCGCGTTCGGGGCGTCCCCGCTCCGGGCGGCGGTCTCGACGGCCTTGGCCTCCTTCTCGCGCTTTGCCGCCAGCACCGCCTGCTCGTCATAGCCCGGGGCCTCGCGCATCTCAAAGCTGATCGCGTTCATCGGACATGCCGGCAGACAGTCGCCCAGCCCGTCGCAGAAGTGCTCGCGCATGAGCTTTGCCTTGCCGTCCACAATGTCAATCGCGCCCTCATGGCAGGCATTGGCACACAGGCCGCAGCCGTTGCAGCGCTCTTCGTCAATTTTGATAATTTTTCTCAGCATAGCAGAACACGCTCCTCTTGTTTTTATGATTGAAATATAATACAATAGCCTCAGAAAAGCTGTGTCTTTTGCAACAAAGGAGCAAAAAGATGAAATTCGACGCTGAATCTGTCCTGCACACCATGCCGCTGTTCCGGTCGCTTTCACCGGAGCGGCTCTCATCGCTCTGCGCCGAGGGGCGCGTTCGGATGCTTGACCGCGGTGAAACGGCTCTCCGCGCCGGAGAGACGACCCGCGCTTTGGGGGTGGTGCTCTCGGGCGCTGTCCGTCTCGAGCGAGAGGACGCCATGGGCAACCGCGAGCTCGTCGGAGAGGTGCGCAGGGGCGAAATCTTTGCAGAGGTCTTCGCCGTCCTGCCTCAGACGCCCCTTTCTGTCACGGCCGTGGCGGCGGAGCGGACGGCGGTCCTCTTCCTGCCGGTGGACGCGCTCACCGCGGAGCCGGACACGGCGCTGCGCCTTGTGGCTGCGAAGAACGCGGCGCTCTCTGAAAAGCTCCGCCACGTCTCCCGCCGCACCACGCGTGAAAAGCTTTTAAGCTTTCTGGACGCCGAGCGTACGCGCGCCGGCTCCGAGCGATTTACGCTCCGCTTTGACCGGCAGCAGCTCGCGGATTATCTCGCCGTCGACCGCAGCGCCATGTGCCGGGCGCTCAGCCGGCTCAAGGCCGAGGGCGTGCTGGATTATGACCGAAAGCAATTTTTCTTCCCGCATTTTTAACCTCGTTTTATGCTTACAGGCTATCTTGAATAAAACGAAAGGAAAGGATGATCCCCATGCGCCTGCTGCTGGCAGAGGATGAAAAATCTCTGGCGAGAGCCGTCTCCGCCATTTTGGAAAAGAACAATTTCTCCGTGGACGTTGTCTACGACGGGGCGGACGCGCTCGACTGGCTCCGCGCCGGGAATTACGACGGCGCCGTGCTCGATATCATGATGCCGAAGATGGACGGCATCACCGTCTTGAAGACGATCCGCGCCGAGGGGAACATGCTGCCCGTGCTGCTCCTCACGGCCAAGAGCGAGATCGACGACAAGGTCGAGGGGCTCGACAGCGGGGCCAACGACTATCTCACCAAGCCCTTTGCGGCCAAGGAGCTGCTCGCCCGCATCCGCGCCATGACGCGCACGCCCACTGCGCAGCCGTCCTCCACGCTGCAGTTCGGCAATCTCACGCTCGACCGCGCCACGTTCGAGCTCAAGAGCCCCACCGGCAGCTACCGCCTCGCCAACAAGGAGTTTCAGATGCTCGAGACGCTCATGGCCAACCCGCGCAGCCTCATCAGCACCGAGCGGTTCATGGAAAAGATCTGGGGCTATGACGCCGAGGCGGAGATCAACGTCGTCTGGGTCTATATCTCCTACCTGCGCAAGAAGCTCGCGGCGCTGAACGCGAATGTGCAGATCAAGGCCACGCGCAACGCGGGCTATTCTCTGGAGGTCAAAGAGGATGTTTAAGCGGCTGCGCGTGCGCTTCATTGCGCTGTCCATGGCGTCATTGCTGCTCGTGCTCGGCGTGATCCTCGGTGCGGCGAACCTGATCTCCTACCGCCACGTCGTGCAGAACGCGGACGAGATTCTGGACATTCTCGCCGCCAACGGCGGCGCCTTCCCGAAGCCGGACGGCGTCGGGAGAGAAGAAAATGACAACACAGCCCCGGTCTTCCCGATGGAGCCGGGGCAGCCCGGCGTCTGGCCGGAAGGGGATACCCAGCCGATGCAGCCGTCCGAGAGTGGGGAAGTGCCGGCGCAGGCACCGTCCATGCAGCTGAGTCCCCCGACCGACGGTGAGACCCTCCCGTGGGAGACGCCGGAGATCGCCTGGGAGTCCGCGCCGGATGAGAGCGGCCTTTCCGCCATCCTCCGTCCGCTGGATGCGGACGACGATGACGATGCGGATGATGAAACAGATGATGACGATGATGACGCGCTCCCCGCGCAGACCGCCGCTCCGGAGACCGAGACCGCCGTGCGCGACCGCAGCGCCGTCCGCCGGCAGGAGATGCCGTATGAGAGCCGCTATTTCACCGTCACTGTGAACGCCGCCGGCGACGTGCTGAGCGTCGACACCGGCAAGATCGCCGCCGTCGATATGACAGACGCCGTGGACTACGCGCAGGAGGTGCTCGAGAGCGGCAAAGCGCGCGGCTTCATCGACGATTACCGCTGGCTCCGGTCCGAGACCGGGGACGGCGCGCTGCTGCTGTTTTTAGACTGCGGCCGCAATCTCGACACGTTCCGGTCGTTCCTTCTCACGAGCATCGCCGTCTCCGTGCTCGGCCTGCTCGCGGTGTTCCTGCTCATTCTCGCATTCTCCGGCCGCGTGGTGCGCCCCGTGGCGGAGAGCTATGAAAAACAAAAGCGCTTCATCACCGACGCCGGGCACGAGATCAAAACGCCCCTCGCCATCATCGAGGCGGACGCGGATGTGCTCGAGATGGAGCTGGAAGGGGAGAGCGAGTGGCTCTCCGACATCCGCCTGCAGACGCGCAGACTCACCGATCTCACGAACGATCTGGTCTATCTCTCCCGCATGGAGGAGCGGCAGGACTTAGCGCAGCTGGTCGACTTCCCGCTGTCCGATATCGTGGATGAGACGGCGCAGTCCTTCCACAGCCGCGCCATGCAAAAGCGCCAGACCTTCACCGGGGAGATCGAACGAAATCTCACCCTGCACGGCGATGAGAAGGCGATCCGCCAGCTTGTGAGCATCCTGCTCGACAATGCCGTGAAATACGCCCCCGAGAACGGCGTCATCCGCCTCAAGCTCGAGCGGCAGGGAAAGTACGCGGCCCTCTCGGTCTATAACACCACAGCCACGCGCATTCCGCGCGAGAGCATGGACAAGCTCTTCGACCGCTTTTACCGCACGGACCCCTCCCGCAGCAGCGAAACCGGCGGCCACGGCATCGGTCTGAGCATCGCCAAAGCCGTCGTCGGCGCGCACCGGGGAAAAATCACCGCCGAGACCGATGATGAGCAGTCTTTGCGTATCATTGCCCTGTTGCCGCTCGGAAACTGAATAATTCTTAAAGTTGATTCAGATTCTCGGCAAGGCGGCAAAACTCTGATAGAATAGAGCCACAGGAGGTGGATTCAAATGGAAGTTCCCATCCGAATTCTGGTGGTCGACGACGAGCCCGATATCCGAAACGTGCTGCGTCTGCTGCTCACCTCGCGCGGCTACAGCGTGGAGGAGGCGGCCAACGGGCGCGAGGCGCTCGAGCAGGTGCGCAAGGGCGTCGCCTTCGATCTCATCATTCTCGATATCATGATGCCCGAAATGAACGGTGTGGACGCCTGTGCCGCGCTGCGCGAGTTTTCCTCCGCGCCGGTGCTCTTTCTCACGGCGAAGGACCAGGACGCCGATAAGCAGGAGGCGTTTCACAGCGGGGGAGACGATTATCTCGTCAAGCCCTTTTCCAACCAGGAGCTGTTTCTCCGCGTGGAGGCGCTCGTGCGCCGCTACCGCATCTATAAGGGCAAGGGCGAGGCGCCCACGCTCATCAGCTCGCTCGAAGTCAACCGCGAGCGCGGCACCGTCGCCAAGCACGGCGCGCCGGTCGATGTGACCAAAACGGAGTTTGAGCTCCTCATGTTCCTGATCGAAAATCGCGGCGCTCCGGTCTCGACGCGCTCGCTGTATGAAAATGTCTGGAAGGAAAAATATCTTCCCTCCTCGGCCAACACCGTCATGGTGCACATCCTCAAGCTCCGCAAGAAGCTCGAGGACGATCCCGGCAATCCCAAGCTGATTCGAACCATCTGGGGAAAGGGCTATCAGATTGACTAAACGTCGAATCGTTTTCCACTCGCTCCGCAGCCGAACGACCGCGGTGCTGCTCTTCGCGGCCGCGGCCGCGCTGCTGGCGTTTTTTGTCGTGTCGCTGTTTGCCGAGTGGAGCGTGGATCACTGGTATCTCTCTGCGAGCGCGCAGAACCGCCGCAACGACGCAATCGCCGAGCGGCTGCAGGAGCAGCTGGATCGCAAGCCGATCAGCGCGGCGGATTCCTCTGCGCTTCAGAAGTGGGTGGTAAAACGCGAATTTGTGACGCTCGTCGTGTTCCTGCCCGGCGTTCCCTATGAGGTCGATCCGTGGGGCACGCAGGATCTGCAGAACGATTCGGATCTTCCCTGGAATCTCAGCCGACAGGGCTTTGACTTCTATCCTGTCACCTTCTCCGACGGGGAGTACACCGTCGCCGTCTCGGAGACGAGCGAGCTGCGGCTCTATCAGATCAGCAGCTATCTTGCGCTCGCGGCGGGGTTTGCCGTGCTGATGTCGATCCTGCTCACACACTCCAGATGGCTAACGCGGCGCATCCGCGTCCTCTCGGGCGAAGTCAACGCCGTCTCACACGGCGAGCTTGAGCATGAGATCGTCCCGATCTACGACGATGAGATCAGCTCCCTTGCGCAGGACGTGGAGCACATGCGCAGCACCATCATCCAGCGCACCCGCAGCGAGCAGAGCGCCCTGCAGGCCAACAGCGAGCTCATCACCGCCCTCAGCCACGACATCCGCAACCCGCTCACTGCGCTCATCGGCTATCTCGAGCTGCTGGAAATGGATCTCGACCATCTCCCCGAGACCGACCGGGACTATGTCCGTGCCTGCCTGGATAAGAGCTACCGCATCCGCGATCTCTCTGGCGAGATGTTCCGCTATTTTCTCGTCTACGGCAAGGAAGCGAAGACGGCGGAGTTCGATGATTACGATGCGCAGGAGCTCATGTTCCAGCTGCTCGGCGAATACTGCGAGGATCTGCTCTCGCGCGGGTATCAGGTGGAGGCCGTCTCGCTCGAGGAGACCTGCACCCTGCGCACGGATGTGCATCTGCTCAAGCGCGTCGTGGATAATCTCGAGTCGAACATCATCAAATATGCCGATCCCGCCGAGCCCGTGCGCATTGAGGCGCGTCGAGACGGCAAAAAGCTGACCATGCGCTTTGAAAACCGCGTGGCGACGGTGCGCCCCGATGCCGTGGAGAGCACCCACGTGGGTCTTCGCACCTGCAGCGCCATCATGAGCCTGCTGGGCGGCAGATTCTCCGCCGAAGAGAACAACGGCACGTTCACCGCCGAGTGTAGTTTCCCCATCAAAGAATCATAAAGCGCGTACAGACCCTTCGTCTGTACGCGCTTTAGCTTGTCAAAAAAGCCTCGCAGAGTTCGCGGCTCGGAAGCCGCGAATCCAATTCAATCGATTTTCCGGCGACATGTGCGGCGGAAAATCTCCCTGAGGCGCGGCTCATGCCGCGCCCTCGCGCCGACCAAGGCGGGCAACGCCTGCCGCGATGGAGCGCGAGTTTCCCTTCGACTGTCAAAGAACAAAGTTCTTTGACAGTCGAGCTTATTCTGCCCGGTGATCCCGAAACAGCAGGGAAATGCACCAGACGGCGGCGATGCCCACGAGCGTGTAGACCACGCGGCTGAGCGTGGCCGTCTGCCCGCCGAACAGCGCCGCCACCAGATCGAACCGAAACAGCCCGATGCTGCCCCAGTTGAGACCGCCGATGATCGTGAGAATCAGCGCGATGCGATCGAGAACCAACATGCTTACCACTCCTTTTCTCAGCAATAAGCCTATTGTGTCCGTGAATGCGGGCAATCATACCGTTGAAAAAAGAAAATTTTTCATTGCGCCCGGCTTCGACGATACCCGACACGCGGTCTGTGCTATGCTCTGATCACAGCTTATCCAATGGGTCCTCTGATCCGGAGGGCACGGCTCATATCTTTATCCCTTGGCGTCATCCGATGCCGAAACCCTGTCCTGGCGGGCTTTGCAAAAAAGGCCCGCCTTTTTTAACGTCCAAGGAGAGCCGCGATGCGGCTCTCCTTGGAAAGACTCGCGCTCCATCGCCTTCGCTTCGCTCAGTTGGTCGGCGCGAGGGCTCGCGTGACGCTTCGCCTCAGGGAGTTTTTCCGCCGCACATGTCGCCGGAAAAACGGATTTGATTGGATTCGTGCTTCGCACGAACTCTGCGAGGCCGGTGTGCTGTAGGGGCGGATATCATCCGTCCGCGCAGATTCGGCCTCGATTTCATACCAACCTCCGGCGAATCCGGCCGCACCCACCGTAGGGCGGCCATCCGTGGGCCGTCGCATCCTCTGTCAGGGCAACGGTGCTGCTGGATCTTCGTCGCAGGGGACGGCGTCCTCGACGTCCCTGCAGAACGCACCCGGTTTGATCGCTATACCACGGCGAATTCGCATCGCATGCAGCGTAGGGGCCGACGCCCTCGGCGGCCCATGCAGAACAGGGTATCATCTTATGCCCGTCTTCGGCGCACTCGCAGCGATCCCGATTCACTGTAGGGGCGACCTGCGGTCGCCCGCCGATGATGCTCCGCACGAAAAGAGAACCGTAGGGCGGTGGCTTGCCGCCGCCGAAACTGCCGAATTGATCCCGGCGGCCCCTACGGAGCAGGTGGGAAGCGCGCTGCGAATGCGCCGCAACAAGGCAATTCATTCAGACCGGATCGCGCGGGCGGATGATATCCGCCCCTACGGACGACGCGACCACACTTAATTAACCATAATATAATTACGTAAACAAAAGATATTTAAAAAGAGACCGGCCAGAGCCGGTCCCTTTTTGATATTATTCAGTTCCCCATTTCGTCGTGGGTCACGACGTTGGTCAGGTATTTCGCGCCCATGGGGCTGGTGTACATGCCGTCGAGCTCATCTGTGGCGAGATAGACGTCCGTGTACAAATACAGCGGGCAGACCGCCCAGGTGCTCATCAGCAGGTTCTCCGCCTCGTGCATCAGGCGGTAGCGCTCGATCGGCGCGGTGCTGCTCATGATCGAGTAGAGCAGGCCGTCGTAGGATTCCATCCAGCTGAGATCCTTGCGCACCTCTCCGGCGATTGTGGCGCTGTAGCCGCGGTAATTCGCGTGCTCGCCCCAGCCGAGGCCGATGTGGTTGTTGCTCGTGCTCCAGAGATTCAAAAAGAGCGTCGGGTCGTCGTAGTCCGCCGTCCAGCTGCTGCGCGTGATGGAGTATTCGCCCTTGTCGCGCTCAGCGAGGAAGGTGTTCAGGTCCGGCGCCGAGATCGTTAGCTTGATGCCGTAGTCCGCATAGAGATCGCGCAGATAGTTCGCGATGTCCACATGGCCGAAGGAGTCGCTCGTGAGCACCTTCAGCTCCGGGAAGTCCACGCAGCGGTCGGCCTTCGAGACGGTGAACTTCTTGCTCGAATCGGCCACGGCGCGCAGGAGCTTGATTGCCTGCCTGCAGTTGTCGGCATAGTCGTCCGCCGCCGCGCTGTAGTAGCCGCCGCCCTTGCCGTCGGGGCCGTTGTGCGCGGTGAAGAGCGAGCCGTCCGCGTCCGTAATCCCGTCCGGCACACAGCTCGAGGCCGGAATCTGACCGGATTTTGCGATCGCGTCGCAGATGTACTGCCGGTCGATCAGCAGGCTCAGCGCCTGCCGCAGCTGCACGCGCTCGGCCTCGGTGAAATCCTTGAGCGCGGGATCGTTGAGGTTGAAGCAGAGACTGTAAACGCCGACGCGGCTCGCGGTGTAATAATTGTCCGCGTAGGTTTTCTGCAGCGTCTGCAGCTGATCGGAGGGCAGGGTGGAGATCATCGCGTACCGCCCGGAGTTCCAGCCCTCCACGGCCTCGGCGGGATCCTCCGTGAAGTCAAAGCGCAGCACGCTTGCCGTCACGCTCTGCGCGTCCCAGTAGCGCTCGTTCTTTTCCAAAATCATGCCCGTCGGCGCGAACTGCGTCAGGCGGAACGGCCCGCTCACGGCGAGACGATCCGGCGCGAGCGACCAGCCGTCGCCGGAATCCACGGCCTTCTTCTGCACGGGGAAGAACACCGGGTTTGCCAGGAGCTTTAAGAAGTTCGGCTCGCTGAAGGCGAGCACCACGGTCAGCGTTCTCCCATCGGCCGACGCGGTCACGTTCAGCTCGTTTTTCTCATAGCCGTCGATGCAGTCGAAGAGATAGCGCTGGTCGGCGTCGGGCATCTGCACCACGCGGTTCCAGGCGTAGACGAAGTCCTCCGCCGTCAGCTTGCTGCCGTCCGACCATTTGAGATTCTCCCGCAGCCGGAAGGTGTAGACCGGCTGGCCGGCCTCGTTCACGGTCGGCGCGGGCAGACTCTCGCACAGATCCGCCGTGAGCTCCACCGTGTCCGATCCGGCGCGGCGGTAGGCCACCAGCCCGGAATAGAGGTTCACGAGATAGGTCGCGTCGTCCGTGGAGACATACTGCGCCGGGTCGAGCGAGACGGGCGCCTTGCCGAGACAATAGGTCGTCGGCCAGATGACCTCCGTCGGCTCCGCCGAGAGCTCCGGCGTCGGCACGGTCTCCGGCGTCTTCTCGCCGCAGGCGGCGAGCGACAGCAGCAGCACCAGCGCCAGAAGCAGCGCGGGCAATCGTTTCATCATGGTTCTTCGGTCCTTTCTGCTGGATTCTTGGATCGATAATCAAATTATTATACCATAGAATGCCCCGAAGCGCAACCGGATCGACACGCATTCCCCACTTTCGACAAAAAGTGGTGCGTTTGAATGCTCAAACGCACCACTAATATGCGATTTTATACCTCAAATGCCCAAGTTCCGTTTTCAAACACCGGCACGGTGCGCCCGTCGCGGCAGTGCGCCGTGATGGTCAGATCCTCCGTTCCAATCATGAAATCAACGTGGATCATCGAGTCGTTCACGCCCATCTCGCGCATCTGGTCGAGTGTGCGGTCGGCGTAGCCCTCGATCGTGTCGATGAAGCCCATGCCGAGCGCCAGATGGCAGCAGGCGTTCTCGTCGAAGAGCGTGTTGTAAAACAGCAGGCCTGTCTGGTTGATCGGGCTGCTCCACGGCACGAGCGCGCACTCGCCGAGATAGCTTGCGCCCTCGTCCATCGAGATCATCTTCTCCAGCAGCGCCTGACCCTTCTCGGCCTTGACCTCCACGGCCTTGCCCTCGTGGAAGCGGACGGAGAAGTTCTCAATCAGCTCGCCCTGCCAGCTCAGCGGCTTGGAGGAATAGACAATGCCCTCGGCCACGCCGCGCTTCGGGCTGATGAAGCACTCCTCAGTCGGCATGTTGGGGTTGAAGGTCACGCCGCCGATCGTGTCCTCCGCGCCGCCGCAGAAGCGCGCCTCTTCGATCATGCCCACGGTGAAGTCCGTGCCATTCGAGGCGTGATATTCCAGCGTCTCGATGCCGAGATGGTTCAGATAGGCGCAGCGGGCCTTGAGCTCGCGGTTGTGCGCGTCCCATTCGGCCACGGCGTCCATGCCCTCGCTCGCGCGGCAGGTGGAGAGAATCGCCTCCCACAGCGCCTCCACCGCCTGATGCTTGCTCAGGTGGGGGAAGACCTTCTTGGCCCACGCGGCGCCGGGCACGGCGGCGATGCACCACTGATAGCGCCCCTCCATCTGATCGCGGTAGGGCTTCACGATCTTGTAGCGCGCCTGACGGCCCTTGGCGGCCTTGGCCTGATTCATGCCCTTGAGCCCGTCGGGATCCTCGCTGTCGAGATAGATGCGCACGGGCAGATCCTCTGTCTGCCAGCGCAGCTTCTCCTCCTCCCACTTTTCCACCGTGCCGAGCGTCTTCACGCTCTGGTGGCGGACGTGGAGCTTCTCGAGCGCCTGATGCTGCCATTCCACGCGCACCGAGCGCGCGCCGGCCTTGTAGCACTCGTCGACCAGCATCGTCACGAAGTCGCCCTGATCGATCTCGGAGACGATGATCACGTTCTGGCCCTTCTGGATCCGGCCGCCCTCGACGGCGATCAGACGGGCGTAATTGCGGAGTACGGATTTTTTCATTTGATTTCTTCCTTTCTCGGATGTTCGGGGAGAATGACGGTGAAGGTCGTGCCCTTGCCCTCCGTGCTGTCCACAGTGATGGCGCCGCCGTGCAGCAGCACGATCTGGCGCACCATGCTCAGCCCCAGACCCAGCCCGCCCTGCGAGCGGCGGCTGTCCTCGGCCTGATAAAACCGCTGGAAGATGCGGCTTCGATCCTCCTCAGAGATGCCGATGCCGTTGTCCTCCACGGTCAGGCGCGCGCCGGCGCCGGCGCGGTGGAGCGTCACGCGCACATAGCCGTTTTCCTTCCCGAATTTGAATGCGTTGTCAATGAGATTTTGGAGCATGCGGCTGATGAGAAACACGTCGATCTCCGCGTAGAGCTCCGGCTGAATGTCCGTCTGCAGGCGGATGCCCTTTCGCGCCACGATGGCCTGCTCCTCGCACACCACGTGCACCAGATCGCTCAGATCCGCGTATTCCAGGTTCACCTTCTGCGTGCCCTGGTCGAGCCGCGTGATCTCCAGCAGGCTTTTTACCAGCGTGCTCATCTTCTCGGCCTGCCGCTGGATCACGTCCAGCGAGGCCTGATAATCCTCCGGCGTCTTCGCGTTCTTCTGCGCATAGCTGCACTCGGCGAGGATCACCGTCGTCGGCGTGCGCAGCTCGTGCGATGCGTCGGACGTAAACTGCTGCTCGGCCTCGAAGGAGGCCTCCAGCCGGTCGAACATGTTATCAAAGCTCGCGGCGAGCTGGCTCACCTCATCCTTTCCGCCGGTCGCGCCGATGCGCGCCTTGAGATCCTGCCCGTCGGAAATGGCGTTCGCCGCCTCGGTCACGGCCTTGATCGGCTTGAGCGCCTGCCCCGCGATCAGATAGCCGCCGAGGATCGAGAGGATCAGCAGCACCGGCAGCACCGACCACGCGACCGCGATGATCGCCGTCATGAAGCTGCCGCCCGTGGGCTCGGCGTCGATCACGCCGCGCAGCCACACCCCGCCGACGAACATGTCCAGATGCATGTCATAGACGTAAAACGCCTGCTCACCGCATTGGACCCGCCGCAGCGAGTGATCCTGCAGCGCGTCCTCGGCTGTAAACTCCGCCGGGAGCGCCCCGCGGATGACGTTCTGCTCCTCGTCATAGAGCGCGGAGTAAACGCCCTTGGTGTAGTATTTGACCCTGTCCAGCTTGAATTCCTGGTCGGTGAAGGTCACGCGGTTCAGATTTGCCTCCATCACCTGCACGAGCCGGCGCTCGGGGTTGTTCGTCACGACGTTGCCGTTGATGACCATGATGAACGTGAGCACCAGCGCCTCAATCACGAGCATGATGAGCGCGAAGAACAGCGTGATTCTGCTTTTGATCGACAAACTCTATTCTTCCTCTCTCAGCACCCAGCCTACGCCCCATACGGTGTGGATCAGCTTCTTCGGCCAGCCGCTGTCAATCTTGCGGCGGAGATAGCTGATGTACACGTCCACCACGTTCGAGCCGCCGGAATAGTCATAGTTCCAGAGATTGTTTTCGATGCTCTCGCGCGAGAGGACCACGCCCTTGTTGCGGATCATGTATTCCAGCAGGGCAAATTCCTTCGTCGAGAGGTTGATGTTCTTCTCCCCGCGGCGCACGGTGTGCGCGCCGGTGTCCACCGTGAGATCGCCCACGGTAAAGAGATTCGTCGTGCTGCCGGAGTGCTTTCGCGTCACGACGCGGATGCGCGCCATCAGCTCCTCAAAGCTGAAGGGCTTTACGAGATAGTCGTCCGCCCCGGCGTCCAGTCCGCGCACACGCTCGGCGACCGCGTCCTTCGCCGTCAGAAAGATTACGGGCGTCTCGTCGCCCTGTGCGCGCAGACGGCTCAAAAGCTCCATCCCGTCCATGCGCGGCATCATCCGGTCGAGCACAATCACGTCGTAGCTCGCGCCGGAGAGATAGTCCAGCGCCTCCAGCCCGTCAAAGCAGGCGTCCACGCTGCAGCCCTCGGCCGAGAGCGTCTTGGTGAGGATGCGGTTGAGGTCGCGCTCATCCTCCACCACGAGTATTCTCATCTGGGATCACCTCAAAATCATATTTTACCACAAATGCAGACAGAAGAAAAGACCGGTTGCCGCGGCGCACAGTTTCCGCTATAATGGAGAAAACCGGAAGGGAGGCGTTGGCATGGCCGAGATCACGATTTTTGAGCAGGCTTTCTGCCCCTACTGCCGCAAGGCACACAAGGCCATCAAGGCGCTCACGGAGGAAAACCCCGCTTACTCCGCGGTGAACGTGCGCTGGATCGATGAAAACCGCCAGCGGGGGCTCGCGGATCAGTTTGATTACTGGTATGTGCCGAGCGTCTATCTCGGCGCGCGCAAGCTCTATGAGGCCGATCCCTCCGAGGGCTATGAGGAGATCAGGGCGCATCTCAAGGCCGCGCTCGATCAGGCGCTGGAGGATGAGGCATGACGAGAGAGGATATGATGCGCCTTGCGCTGCAGCAGGCGCAGGCGGCGTTTGACGCCGGGGAGGTCCCGGTCGGCTGCGTGATCGCCGACGGGGAAGGGCGGATCATCGGCGCGGGGCGCAACCGCCGCGAGGAGACCCACCGCGCCGACGCCCACGCCGAGATCGAGGCGATCAGGGATGCCTGCAAAGCGCTCGGCACGTGGCATCTCGAGGACTGCACGCTCTGCGTCACGCTCGAGCCCTGCCCCATGTGCACCGGCGCCATCATCAACGCCCGCGTCGGCACGGTTATCTATGGCGCGAAGGAACCGAACTTCGGCTCCTGCGGCAGCGTCATCAACCTCTTCGAGGAGCGCTACGGCCACCACCCAAAGCTCTACGGCGGCGTGCTCGCAGAGGACTGCGCCGCGATATTAAAGCGCTTTTTTGAAAAGCTGCGATAAACACGAGTATATTCAAAAGAGAGATCGCCCCAACGGCGGTCTCTCTTTTGAGATAACAAATCCGGCTGCCGATTGGCAGCCGGATTCGTGCGGTTTAGGAATGGAAATAGAGGGATGCATTTTTGGAAAATGCAATTGTCTTTTTAGAACCAGCCGAGGCCGAAGAAGTCGCTGACCTGCACCAGGACGATGAAGAACATGACCACGGGGCAGACGAACTTGATGCAGAAGCTCCAGAAGCCCATCGCGCCGCCGTTGGAGCCGGACTTGATCTCATCCTCGAAGGACTTGGGCTTGAGCTCCCAGCCGATCATGCAGGACATGAGCATCGCGCCGAGCGGCATCAGGATGCCCTCTGCGATGAGATCGAAGAAGTCGAGCCAGCAGTCGTTCCAGTTGCGGATGGCCTCCTCGCTCATGCCCAGCATCTGCCAGGGGGCGATGTTGTTGCTGCCGAGACCGTCGACGGCCACGAGGAAGCTGAATGCGAACAGCACCACGCAGGTGAGGGTGATCGCGCGGGTGCGGCTGGGCTCCCTGCCCTTGGCAGAGGCGCGGTCGATGAACGTGACGGCCACGCCTTCAATGACGCTGATGGCCGAGGAGATCGCCGCGATCAGAACGAGGACGTAGAAGATCACGCCGAACACGCCGCCGAGGGCGCCCATGTTGTGGAACACATCCTGCAGCGTGGAGAAGAGCAGGCCGGGGCCGTTGAGCTTAATTTCGCTCACGGACAGACCCTGTGCAATGCCGTTGGCCACGGCGGCGGGGATGACCGCGACGCCCGCGAGAATCGCGATGAGCGTATCGGCAAAGACGATGATGACGGAGTTCTTCGGCAGATTCTCCTTCTTGCTCAGATAGGAGCCGTAGGTGATCATCGCGCTCATGCCGAGCGAGAGGGAGAAGAACATCTGACCGCCGGCGGTGGCGAGGATCGAGAGCAGGCTGGGCGTGGACTCGACGAACTGGCCGAACTCGGTCACCTTCGTGGCGTAGCCGGGCACGAACATGAACTTCAGACCTTCGGCAGCGTGGGGCATCGTGAGCGCCTTGATGATGATGATCACGAGCATCACGAACAGCGCCGGCATGCCGATCTTGTTGAACTTCTCAATGCCGCCGGCGACGCCGCCGCGGTTGATCGCCCAGCAGATCACGAAGAACAGCAGCGTGATGCCGATGCTCAGCCAGCGATTTGTGATCATCGCACCGAAGCTGGAGCTGTCGGGCATACCGCCGAAGATGCCGATCAGGTTGATGATGACGTAGTAGATGCAGTAGCCGCCAAGGACCATGTAGAACGTCAGCACGAAGAAGCCGCCCGCGACGGCAAGCCAGCCGACCCACTTGAATTTCTTGGAGATGGCCTTGTAGGCGTTGACCGGGCCGAGACCGGTCTTGCGGCCGAGCGCCAGCTCGCCCATCATGATGGCGAAGCCGACGAAGACGGCCAGAGCGAGATAGATCAGCAGGAATGTAAAGCCGCCGCACTTGCCCATCTTGTACGGGAAGCCCCAGATGTTGCCGAGGCCGACCGCAGAGCCGATGGCGGAGAGCAGGAAGCCAATGTTCGAGCCGAATGAACCGCGCTGGTTGGTACTGCTGGGAACTTGATCCATGATAAAACCTCCATTCTGCTGAATCGACAGCGCGCCGATATCCCTCTTCTTTACTGCAACGTGCTAAACAATTCAGGATAGCGTTAGTTTACCGCTTTTTTCCTACCATTTCAATGCCTTGTTCACAATTTATTCATTTTCGTAGGAATGATTAAAATTGGTAAATGATCATATAAATATTTTTGATAGTTTGTACAAATCAAACCGCCTGTCGCATGGGCAACAGGCGGTTTGATTATTTTGCGTTGATATTGATAAACTCCGCGCGGAGCTTGGAGTAGAGGATCTTCTGGCTGCTGTAGAGCCCGAAGTAG
Organism: Oscillospiraceae bacterium; assembly: GCA_017411225.1. Classification (GTDB taxonomy): domain Bacteria; phylum Bacillota; class Clostridia; order Oscillospirales; family Oscillospiraceae; genus CAG-103. Next base: position 1,443 of record JAFRDQ010000065.1, on the reverse strand, counting down.
CCCGAGAGCATGTAGGCAATGCCGCAGCCGAGGGCGAAGTAGATGAGGTTGCCGCCGCCGAAGAGCTCCACGCTCAGCACGAACGAGGCGATCGGGCAGTTCACCGCCCCGCAGAACAGGCACACCAGCCCGAGCGCCGCGGCAAAGCCCGCGGGCATGCCGAGCAGGGGCCCCAGCACCGCGCCGAGCGTCGCGCCGATGAAGAACGTCGGGATAACCTCGCCGCCCTTGAAGCCGGAGCCGATCGTGATCGCGGTGAACACGAGCTTTAGGAGGAACGCGAGCGGGTGCGCCGTCCCGTGCTCGATCGCGCGGGTAATCACGCCCATGCCCGCGCCGTTGTAGTCCCCGCTGCCGACGAGGAGCGTCAGCGCGATGATCGCCATGCCGCCGAGGGCAATGCGCAGATACCCGTTCGGAATCCGCCTTGCGAGCACGTGCTCCGTGCCGTGCATGGTCAGGCAGAACGCAATGCTCATCAGCGACGCCGCGATCGCAATCCCCGCCGCCTTCACCAGCAGCAGCGCCTGCACCGGCTCCACCGGCAGGAAAAACCGCGTCGGCGCGATGCCGCAGATGCTGGAAACGCCATAGGCAATCAGCGCCGAGACGATGCACGGCACGAGCGCGGAATAGTAGAACACGCCCACGCTGATGACCTCGAGCGCGAACACCGTCGCCGTCAGCGGCGTGCCGAAGAGGGCGGAGAACACCGCGCTCATGCCGCAGAGGGTTGCGAGGCGCATGTCCTTTTCGTCCAGATGAAACAGCTGCCCGATCTGGCAGCCGAGACTGCCGCCGATCTGCAGTGCCGCGCCCTCGCGCCCCGCGCTGCCGCCGACAAGGTGCGTGATCACGGTCGCAAAATAAATGCACGGCACGAGCAGCAGCGGCACATCGTCACCGAAGTGGATCGAGTCGATGATCGCGTTCGTGTTCTCATTCTCCATCCGGCAGAGCTTGTAAAACGCCGCAATCACGAGACCGCCGACCGGCAGCAGCCACAGCATCCACGGATAGAGGCTGCGCAGCTGTGTCGCCCATTCCACGCTCGTGTGAAACAGCGTGCCGATCGCCCCGCCGACCGCGCCGGTCACGCCCGCCACGATCAGCCATTTGAGAAACGTCAGCGCAAACTCCTCCGCCGACCGGACTTCCTTTTTCAGTTCTCCCGAGAGCTCCTGCAGCTCTTCCTTAATCTCATGCATCGGGAAGGATGCTCCTTTACCAATTCTGTCTTTTGCGATTCTGAAAGAGAATCCGTAGGGGAGGGGCTTGCCCCTCCCGCAAGATCTCCGCCAATCTGAATCAGAATCCGTAGGGGCGCTCCACGAAGCGCCCGTGTCTGTGCAGTATGATCTCCAAGCCGCACCCCGCCATTGTACACGCTTTCACCCCAATCGTCCACCCCCGCGCGCAAAAGTTTCCGCGCCCTCTTGATTT
>JAFRDQ010000064.1 GCA_017411225.1 Oscillospiraceae bacterium | reverse complement strand
TTTTATTCACCCCTGGTAGTACCAGGGGTTTTGTCATGCTGAAAGCGCCAATCAAATCAGGGGCTGTCTTTCGACAGCCCCTGAGGTTGGGATTGATTTACTTGCCAACCTTGTCCTGGACAGATTTCTTCACGATCTTCACGGCGCGCTTTGCCACGTAGGGCAGGAGCGCGGGAATGCGCTGCTCGCAGGAGACGAAGCCCTCGGACGCTTCCGGATGGTCGCGCTTGAGGTGGATCGCGTCGAACATGCAGCGGGTGGTGCACAGGCCGCAGCCGATGCAGCGGTTCGGGTCGACGACGCTCACACCGCAGCCGAGGCAGCGGGAGGCCTCCGCCTTGACCTGATCCTCCGTGAAGGTGAGGCGGTCGTGCTGGAAGCTCTTGGCCTTCTTCGGATCGTGCAGAATCGGCTGACGCGCCGGACGGTCGAAGCAGTCGATGTCGAGCGCAAGATTGTCCTTGTCGAGCTCATAGAACTCGCGGAGATTGCGGCTGATGGTGAGGCTCTGACCATCGTTGACAAAGCGGTGGATGGACTCGGCGCCCTCGCGGCCGGCTGCGATCGCGTCGATCGCGAACTTCGGGCCGGTGTAGACGTCGCCGCCGACGAAGATATCGTCCTGCGCGGTCTGGTAGGTAATGGCGTCGGCAATTGCATTGCCCTTCTTTCCGGTCTTGAGGTCGCCCACATCGAGCTCGCCCCAGTCGATGACCTGACCGACGGCGGAGATGACGGAATTGACCTTGATGGTCTCGAACTTGCCGGTGCCCACGGGTGCGCGGCGGCCCTTCTCGTCAGGCTCGCCGAGCTCCATGATCTCGACCTTGAGGCCGTTGACCTTGCCGGCAGCCGTGCCCTCGATCTCCACGGGGGCGGCGAGATAGCGGAACTTCACGCCCTCGGCGAGCGCCTCGGCGACCTCTTCCTTGTCGGCGGGCATCTCGGCCTCGCTGCGGCGGTAGATCACGTAGGTCTCGGCTCCCAGACGCACGGCCGTGCGGCAGACGTCCATCGCGACGTTGCCGCCGCCGATGACGGCGCACTTCTTGCCGAGCGCGGGCTTGCCCCCAAGGTTGACCTCACGCAGGAAGTCGACGCCGCCGAACACACCGGTGAGATCCTCGCCGGGGACGTTCAGCTTGGAGGACTTCTGCGCGCCGATGGCGACGTAGAACGCCTGGTAGCCCTGCTTGCGCAGCTTGTCGATGGTGATATCCTTGCCGATCTCGGTGTTCATCTTGAACTTGACGCCCATCTTCTTGAGGATGTCAATCTCACCCTTGAGCGCCTTGCGGTCGAGACGATAGCTCGGGATGCCCATGACGAGCATGCCGCCCGGCTCGGGGTTGCGGTCGAACACGGTCACGTTCAGGTAGCCCATGTTCGCCAGATAGTAGGCGCAGCTCAGACCCGCGGGGCCGGCGCCGATGATGGCGACCTTCTGCTCATACGGAATGTCGACCGGACGGCGGTACTTGGTCTCGGCGACATAGCGGTCCTTGAGCGGCTTTTTCAGATCCTGCTCGGCGATGAACTTCTTGATCTCGTCGATGGCGAGGGCCTTGTCGAGCACGCCGCGGGTGCAGGCGTCCTCGCAGCGGCGGTTGCAGACGTAGCCGCAGACGGACGGGAACGGGTTATCCTGCTTGATGAGGGCCAAAGCGTCCTCATAGCGGCCTTCCTTGGCGAGCTTGATATAGCCCTGGATGGCGATATGGGCGGGACATGCGGTCTTGCAGGGCGCGGTGCCGCTCTCCCAGCAGTTCTTGCGGTTGTCGGCCACGTAGTTCCAGTTCCACTTGTCCTTGCTCCAGGCATGCTCGCTCGCAAGCTCCGCCTTCGGGTATTCCACGGGGCCGTTCTTGGTGCAGAGCTTCTGGCCGAGCTTGAGCGCGCCGGCGGGACATACCTCGACGCACTTGCCGCAGGCGACGCAGTTGTCCTTGTCCACATGCGCGCGGTAGGCACTGGCGGAGAGGTTCTGCGTGTTGAAAAGCTGGCTGGTGCGCAGCGCGAAGCAGACGCCCAGGTCGCAGTTGCAGATGGCGAAGATCTTGTTCTTGCCGTCGATGTTCGTGGTCTGGTGGACGTAGCCGTTCTCCTCGGCGCGCTTGATGATCTGCAGCGCCTCTTCCTTGGTGATGTTGCGGCCGCGGCCGGTCTCATACATGTAGTCGGCAAATTCGCCCACGCCGATGCAGCACTCGTCCTGCAGCTCGCCGGAGCCCTCGCCCTTGATGCGGCGGGCGTTGCGGCAGGAGCAGTAGCCGACGTTAATGTGGCCGTCGTACTTGTCGAGCCAGTGGGACAGATGCTCGATGTCCATGGTTTCGTTCTTCGCCGGGATGGCCTGCTCGACGGGGATGACGTGCATGCCGATGCCGGCGCCGCCAGGAGGCACCAGATGCGTGATGCCCGCGAGCGGGAGGTAGGTCATGTCGTTGAACTTGTCGCCCAGCTCCGGATATTTCTCCATGAGGAAGGGCGTCATGTTCGTCATCTCGGCAATGCCGGGGACGAACACCTGCACGTAATACTGCTTGGTCTTGGTGGGATTGTCCCAGTTGTACTCCACCGCACCGGTGCGCGCTGCCTTCATGAGCAGCTCGTCGATGTGCTTGGGGTCCTTGCCGGTGAGCTTGGCGAGCTCGGCGACGGTCTTGGGCTTGCGCAGACCCATCTTGAGCATGATCTCCGCCTGCTCATCGCTCTCGAGCGCGCGGTCCAGAATGATGTATTCCGGATCGTTCTCGGTCAGCTTCACAACGCCGAACTTCTGCGGAAGACGGTCGGTGATCATCTTGCCGAGCTTGAACAGAATTTCTCTTGCCATAGTCTAAGTTTTCCCCTTTCCAGATATATTTCCATAAAACGAAGACACAATGGTACAGTTTGATTTTATCAGCATTCAGCCGCAAAGTCAACGGAAACTCGACAAAAAAGGCCGGAGCAGTCAAAGACTGCTCCGGCAGGTGTATACTCGGTTTTTACTTGGAAATCTTCTTGATGACCGTGCTCTTCGCGGAGGACACGGCAATCTTGCCGACGTTCTTCAGCAGTGCCTTGGTCTTGTCATCGCAGCGGATCATGTTGGAGGCCTCGGGCACGTCGCGCTTGAGGTGGATGGCGTCGAACATGCACTTGGTGGTGCACAGGCCGCAGCCGATGCAGCGGTTGCGGTCGACGATGCTCATGCCGCAGCCGAGGCAGCGGCTGGCTTCCGCCTTGACCTGCTCTTCGGTGAAGGTGAGGCGGTCGTGCTGGAAGCTCTTGGCCTTCTTCTTGTCGTGCAGGATGGGCTGACGCGCCGGGGTGTCGAAGCAGTCGGGCGTGAGGAGGATGTTGTTCTTATCCAGCTCGTAGAACTCGCGGAGGTTGCGGCTGATCGTGAGGCTCTGGCCGTCCTGCACGAAGCGGTGCAGGCTCTCGGCGCCCTCGCGGCCGGCTGCGATCGCGTCGATGGCGAACTTCGGGCCGGTGTAGACGTCGCCGCCGACGAAGATATCGTCCTGCGCGGTCTGGTAGGTGATGGGATCGGCCTCGGCGTTGCCCTTCTTGCCGGTCTTGAGCGCGCCCACATCGAGCTCGCCCCAGTCGATGGCCTGGCCGACGGCGGCGATGACGGAACTCACCTTGATGATCTCGAACTCGCCGGTGCCGACGGGCTTTCTTCTGCCCTTCTCATCGGGCTCGCCGAGCTCCATGATCTCGACCTTCAGGCCGGTGACCTTGCCGTTGGAGCCCTCGATCTCCACGGGAGCGTTGAGGTAACGGAACTTGACGCCCTCTTCCATCGCCTCAGCGACTTCTTCCTTATCCGCGGGCATCTCGGCCTCGCTGCGGCGGTAGATGACATAGGTGTCAGCGCCCAGACGGACAGCCGTGCGGCAGACGTCCATCGCGACGTTGCCGCCGCCGATGACGGCGCACTTCTTGCCCAGAGCGGGCTTGTTGCCGAGGTTCACCTCGCACAGGAAATCGACGCCGCCGAACACGCCCGCGAGATCCTCGCCCGGGATGTTCAGCTTGGAGCTCTTCTGCGCGCCGATGGCGACATAGAAGCCCTTGTAGCCCTGCTTGCGCAGCTTGTCGATGGTGACGTCCTTACCGACCTCGGTGTTCATCTTGAACTTGACGCCCATCTTCTTGAGGGTATCGATCTCGCCCTTGAGATGACGGCGGTCGAGACGGTAAGACGGGATGCCCATGACGAGCATGCCGCCGGGCTCGGCGTTGCGGTCAAAGACCGTGACGTTCACATAGCCCATGCGCGCGAGATAGTAAGCGCAGCTCAGACCCGCGGGGCCGGCGCCGATGATGGCGATCTTCTCCTCGTAGTCCTTGTCGATCGGGCGGCGGCGGATGGGCTCGGCCACGTAGCGATCCTTGGCGGGCTTATTGAGATCCTGCTCGGCGATGAACTTCTTGATCTCGTCGATGGCGACGGCCTTGTCGAGCGCGCCGCGGGTGCAGGCGTCCTCGCAGCGGCGGTTGCAGACGTAGCCGCAGACGGACGGGAACGGGTTATCCTGCTTGATGAGGGCGAGCGCGTCCTCATAGCGGCCTTCCTTGGCGAGCTTGATGTAGCCCTGGATGGCGATGTGCGCGGGACATGCGGTCTTGCAGGGGGAGGTGCCGGTCTCCCAGCAGTTCTTGCGGTTGTCGGCAACATAGTTGAAGTTCCACTTATCCTTGCCCCAGACGAGACCTTTCGGCTGCTCCTGCTTCGGATACTCGACCTCGCCGTTCTTGGTGCAGAGCTTCTGGCCGAGCTTGAGCGCGCCGGCCGGGCAGACCTCGACGCACTTGCCGCAGGCGACGCAGTTTTCTTTATCAACATGCGCGCGGTAGGCGCTGGCGGAGAGGTTCTGGGTATTGAAGAGCTGAGAGGTGCGCAGCGCGAAGCAGACGCCGAGATCGCAGTTGCACAGACCGAAGATCTTGTTCTCGCCGTCGATGTTCGTGATCTGGTGGACATAGCCGTTGTCCTCGGCGCGCTGGCAGATTGCGAGCGCCTCTTCCTTGGTGATCTTGTGGCCCTTGCCGGTCTCCACGAGGTAATCGGCAAAGTCGCCGAGACCGATGCAGCAGTCGTCCTGAATTTCGCCGGAGCCCTCGCCGGTGATGCGGCGGGCGTTGCGGCAGGAGCAGTAGCCCACGGAGAAGTTGTTGTACTTATCCAGCCAGTGGGAGATGTGCTCGATCGGCAGGGACTGGTTCTCGGTCGCGATCGCCTTCTCGACGGGGATGACGTGCATGCCGACGCCGGCGCCGCCGGGAGGGATCAGATGGGTCTTGCCCGCGAGGGGCAGGAAGGTCATGTTGTTGAACATCTCGCCCAGCTCCGGATACTTCTCCATCTGCCAGGGCACCATGTTCGTCATCTCGGCGATGCCGGGCACGAACACCTGCACGTAATACTGCTTCTCGCGCTGGGGATTCTCCCAGTTGTACTCCACGGAGCCGCGCTTGCAGGCCTCCTCAAGGAGCTCCTCAACGTGCTTGGGATCCTTGCCGGTGATCTTCGCGATCTCGGCGAGGGTCTTGGGCTGACGCTTGCCCATCTTGAGCATGATCTCAGCCGTCTCGTCCGTCGGAACGGAGCGATCCAAAATGATGTACTCCGGATCATTCTCGGTGATCTTCTTGATGCCGAATTTCTGCGGAATTCGGTCGGTGATCATTTTACCGAGCTCAAACAGAATCTCTCTTGCCATGTGGTATTGGTCCCCTTTCCTTATTTACAAATACATTTCAAAACCACAAAGGTATACGGACTGCATTTTATCAACACATTGTTAAAAAGTCAACTAAGTTATCCTTTGCTAACTTTCTTTTTGTCTGGAACGGCAAAACATGCCATTCAATACTGGCAAATGTGTCAACGGAAACGGACAAAAACCGCATATGACAAGGGATTTTTTTGCGTCAGGAGCTGGGCGGCGCGCCTGCAGGACGGCCAATATGCTGTGGCGGAAGACACGCAAGGTCCTTCAAGAGCAAAACCGGGACGCCCGATCGGACGCCCCGGTTTTGGTATCAATCGCGTTTATTCACTTTTCCACAGGCCGTGGAGATTGCAATAGGCATACGCTGCCACGACCTCGTCGCCCTCGAGCAGGGCGAACTGAACCTCAGGCTTGTCCGCGGCTGTCAGCTCCTTGCGCTGGTTGCCGCTCTTGGTCTGCAGGGCGACCCACTGGATCAGGTGCGCCTCGGTCATCGGATGCTCGACGCTGCTGACCTTCACGGTCACGACGTTGCCGTCCACGGAGGCGACGGGCACGTGCTTCTCCACCGCGGCGTCCACGGTGTTGGGCTCGAGGACATCCATGGCCTTGCCGCAGCAGTGCACGGGGCCGCAGTTTTCCTCGACGGCGGCGACGATCGTGCCGCAGGCGGAACATTTGTAGAACTTCATGTGTTTGGCTCCTTTCAATCTCTGTTTATTCGGTCAAAAGATGCTTCACTCTGTCCGGGTCCAGATCCAGCTCCTCGGGCCGGAACCGGGGACAGACGTTTTCCTTGGTTGCGATGACAGACGCGGCCAGACGCGTGCCGATCACGCAGCTCTCGCCGAGCGTCTTGCCGTAGGTCAGCCCGATGGCGACGCCGGCAAAGAAGCTGTCGCCCGCGCCGGTGGTGTCGATCACGTCGACCTTCCACGCGGGGCAGACGCCCATCTCTCCGTCGATCTCGGCATAGACCGCGCCCGCGCCGCCCATCGTGACGATCATGCGGCGGATCTGCGCCTGACGGATGCGGCGCGCGAGCACGAACTGAAGCTCCTCCGGCTCATAGCGCTCGTATTCCTCCGAGAACAGCAGCCCCGCCTCCTGCACGTTGCACACGATGCAGGCCACGCGCTGCAGCAGGTCGCGCCGCTCCATGGCGATGGACATGTTGGAGACCACGGCGTAAATGTCCTTGTGGTGCCGCTCGGCGAGATCGAAGATCTGCTTTAAGAGCGGCACCTCCATGTCGATCTCCACGACGATGCTGTCCGCATTCGCAAAAATCTCATCCCCGCGCTCCCACAGGAGCTCGCCGATCGCCTCGAGCGCCGGGCGGCGGGAGATGGAGGCGACCACGTCGCCCTGATTGTCGAACACCGCGAGCCACGTGCCGAGGCCGTCGTCCGTGCGGAGAATGTAGTCTGTGTTCACGTGGTGGCGCTTGAGCTTCTCGAGCACATCTGTGCTCGTGCCGCTCTCATCGAGCACGGTCACGAACGTCGGGCGCAGCTCCACGTTTGCAATGTCCTCCGCCACGTTTCGCGCCACGCCGCCGTGCACCTGGCGCACGCGGCCGGCATTGCGCCCGGCGGGGATGAACTGCGTGTCCGGATAACCCTTGATGTCCACGAACGTGGACCCGAAAACAACGATTCCCATATCCATATCCTTTTCTTTCTCTTACATCAGCGGGGCGATAAACTTCAAGAGCGTTCCCGCCGCCTTGTAGCCGAAGGGCGTGGCCTTGATCGTCTCCATGGTAACGGGGCGGCAGAGCGCGAGCGTGGCCTGAAAATCCTGCTCGATGCGCGGGATGCAGCTGCACTGGTAGAGATATGCCGCGCACTCAAAGTGGTGGTAGAGACTGCGGTAGTCAAAGTTGATCGTGCCGACGACGGCCTTCTCCTCGTCCGACACGCAGACCTTTGCGTGCACAAAGCCGGGGGTGTATTCAAAGATCTGCACGCCCGCCTCGGTCAGCGCGCGGTAGTGCGTCTTGGCGAGGGCATAGGCGGCCTTCTTGTCCGGGATGCCGGGCAGGATGAGCTTCACGTCCACGCCGCGCTGGGCGGCGAATTTCAGCGCCGTCTCCATCTCGCCGTCGAGGATCAGATACGGCGTCATGATGTGCACATAGTCCGTTGCGCGATACAGCACGTCGATATACACCGTCTCGCCCACGCGGTAGCCGTCGAGCGGGCAGTCGCCGTAGGGCAGCACGAAGCCGGAAGGCTTTTCGCTCGGCACGGCGGGCAGACTCACATGCGGCTCGAACTGCGCTTCCGGCTCGTCGATGTTCCACATCTGCAGAAACAGCAGCAGGAAGCTCATCGCGGCGCCGCCGCGCAGCATGATCGCCGCGTCCTTCCAGTGGCCGAAGCGCTCCACGCGGTTGATGTATTCGTCCGCGAGATTCACACCGCCCGTGAAGGCGACCTTTCCGTCCACGACGAGGATCTTGCGGTGGTCGCGGTAGTTATAATGCGAGGAGACAAGCGGCATGATCGGCGCAAACTTCTTGGCTTTGATGCCGTGCTGCTTTAAGCGCTCGCAGTAGTCCGAGGGCAGCTGCGTCATCTCGCACATGCCGTCGTACATGACGCGCACGTCCACGCCGGCCGCGGCCTTCTCGATGAGAATGTCGAGCACGCGCCCCCACATATAGCCCTCCTCGATGATGAAGTATTCGAGGAAGATGAAGGCCTCCGCCTCGCGCAGAGCCTGCAGCATGGCCTCAAACTTCTCCTCGCCGGAGGGAAAGTAGGTCACATCCGTGTCGTCATAGATCGGGAAGCTTCCGCTGCGGTTGAGGTATTTTGCCAGATCGTCCATGCCCGAGCCGCCGAGCTCCAGCCGGTCATACACCGTCGGGTCCTGCGGCAGGACGTCTGTCGTCTGCTGCACGAGGGCGTCCACGCGCTTGCGGCTCGCGCGGTGGCCAAAGTTCATCTGCGTGAAGAACAGGAACGCCGCGCCCGGCAGCGGCAGAATCGCGATGAGGAACATCCACGTGAGCTTCGCCGAGGCGTCCATGTCGTTGTTAAAAAGGTAGATAATCATCACGAGCGAGAACAGCCCCTGCACCGCCGCCAGCTGCGGAACGTATTCCAGCAGCCAGTTGAACGCGCCAAAGAGAATCGCAACCTGCAGAATCAGCAGCAGCGCGATCACGAAGAACCGGCTGAACACGAGGTGCAGCAGTCCCTTCTTCATGGGCTTGGCCAGTCTCGTTACGACTTCGCTGTTATCCATTCGGGGTTAATCTCCGTCCGTCACCACAGTGGTGATGTTGTCCTGCTGCGCGCAGAAGTAGCAAAGGCGGGTGCGGCCCGCGGCGACGGCCTGCTCCACGGTGCCGACGGTGAGCGTCTCGCTCTGGTTCAGGCTGGAGCAGTCCTCGTGCGTGTGATAGACCTTTCCAAAGGGCGCCCAGTAGACCTGCTCGTCGCCCAGCGCCTCCACGGCGGCGTCCAGCTGCTCGGCGGAGACGGGGTTGAAATCATATCCGGTCAGGCCGCCGATCAGCAGCGCGATCACGGCCACGACCGTGCAGATCGCCTTGGTCTTCTTGTCCAGATCCTTGTTTGCGAGCATGAGGATCACGAGCGGCACGAACGCCACCACGCACACGATCACGCCCATGTTGTTCCACAGCCAGAACTTGGTCGGGTTGGCCTCGGAGGCCGGGTCAATGTGGTTGGCCTTCTTCCAGAGCTGCGAGCCGATGATCACGCACGCGAGATCGAGCACGATCAGCACGATCAGCTGCCACATCACGGGCAGGAAGGTCATGTGGATCTTGCCGAAGAGCACCAGCACCGCCAGCACCTCGAAAATGATGGCCGCGGCCCAGAGACACACCGCGCCGATGCGCATCGGCTTCGGATTGCCGACCTCCTTGGCGGGCTTCAGGTTCGGGGAAGCCTGCGGCTTGGGGGCTGCGCCGGGCTTCACCTGCTCGCCGGTGTCGGCGGAAATGATCTTGTGTTCTTTCTTCTGTGCCATAACGAACTCCTTTTCCGTTGAATGGTTACAATGGTACAAATACATTTTACTACCGAACCGACACGCGCGCAACAGTTTTTATTGACGATTGCGCGAAAAAAGCGTAGAATAAAACTGACAGGCAGAGCCTGTCCAAAAAACGACACTAAGATCGGAGGATTATCCCATGGACATCACTTCTTTGCTGGGTACCGTCGTATCCCAGGACAGCCTGAACCAGATCAGCCGCGCCGCGGACGTGCCCACCAAGGACGTGCAGAGCGTGCTCCTGTCCGCGCTGCCCTCTCTGCTTGGCGGCGCGCTCAATCAGGCCAATGACGCGAGCACTGCGTCCGGATTCGCCGGCGCGCTGAATCAGCACGCGGCCTCCAATACCTCCAACCTCGGCTCCTTCCTGAGCAGCGTGGATCTCGATGACGGCGCGAAGATCATCGGCCACCTCCTCGGCGGCAGCTCCAACGCCGTGGCGCAGCAGGCGGCGGAAAAATCCGGCCTGAGCCTCGGCCAGACGCTGAAGATCCTCTCCATCGCCGCGCCCCTGATCATGAGCCTGCTCGGCAAGACCGCGCAGAGCCAGCAGGTGCAGGCACAGCCTGCGCAGGGCAGCTTCACGCCCTTCCAGACGACCTCCGCGCAGACGCAGCAGCAGGCCTCCGGCCTGAACGTCGGCAGCATCATGAGCGCTCTGCTCAAGAACGTCGATGTGGGCAAGATCCTTTTGAGCCTGCTCAAATAAAATCAAAAGAGAGCGCCGCAATCGGCGCTCTCTTTTGATTTTAAACTCGCGCTTATCGCGCGGGGCTTTGCCCCGCTTGGTCGGCGCGAGGGCTCGCGTGGCGCTTCGCCTCAGGGAGTTTTTCCGCCGCACATGTCGCCGGAAAAACAGATTAGAATTGATTCGTGCTGCGCACGAACTCTGCGAGGCTGGTTTTCCGTCGTAGGGGACGGCGTCCTCGACGTCCCGTTCCCGCCCTTGCGGCCGGCGTGGTTCTGTGGTATAGTATCTCCAAAGGATACCTGTCTTTCACTCAAGGACAGGGTTGGAGACGGAGGGATTCCACATGGCAGCTCGCAAGCAGCCGAAGTATTATCTCGTCGAGGCGGACGTTCTGCCGGAGATCTTTGCCAAGGTCATGGAGGCGAAGGAGCTTCTCGAGACCGGCGAGGTGCAGACGGTCGGGCAGGCCGTCGCGCGCGTGGACATCAGCCGCAGCGCGTTTTATAAGTACAAGGACTCCGTCCGCGCCTTTCACGACATGCGCCAGAGCGCGCTCGTCACCTTCAGCATGGAGCTCAAGGACAAGCCCGGCGTCCTGAGTGAGGTGCTCGCTATCTTCGCCGGCAACGGCGCGAACATTCTCACGATCAACCAGAGCATTCCGTCGAGCGGCGTCGCCCCCGTGGCGATCACCGCCGCCACCGAGCACATGAGCGTCACGATGGACGCGTTCCTCATGGCGCTGAGAGCCACAAGGGGCGTTGTTAAGGTGCACGTGATGGCAGGATGACCGTAGGGGAGGGGCTTGCCCCTCCCGGCGTTCCGTTTTTATATATGAATGTATTTTAGGCGAATCCGCAGAGGTTTCATTCTGCGAATTCGCCTTTCTTTTATGCGTTTGATTCGTTTATGCTGCGCGGGAGGGGCAAGCCCCTCCCCTTGTATTATAAAGCAGCAGCAACAGTCGCCCGTTTGGCGTCTGTGTGCTACACTGCAGAGGATGCTGTGGATTGGTTCCCTCCCCTTACCGCTTGACGGTTTACCGTAGGCTCCAACCA
>JAFRDQ010000063.1 GCA_017411225.1 Oscillospiraceae bacterium | reverse complement strand
TTTGAAGTAGTCGATAAAAACAAGAAACCCGAACCCGTCGCCAATCGGCACTAGGTTCGGATTTCGTTGCTTTGGTGGAATGAGATCAGAAGTATGAAAACACCCGGAATGGTATCAAAAACCATTCCGGGTGTTTCTTGAGTGCCTTTGCAATGCTTTATAAGGCCGTTTTCTATACTTCCTTATTAAAACGTCCCATGCGGCTGGGTTCTTTTTTTAGTTGTAAGTTTATCGCTGCACTTCCAACTTCCAACTTACAACTTCCAACTTACAACTTACAACTCCGCCCGCATTGAAAGCGGGATGGGAATGTGGTACAATCAATGCGAAATAAAAAAGGGGAGGCTGCACCATGGCTGATATGATTACCATCGGCATTGCCGGCGGCACCGGCAGCGGCAAAACCACCATCACCCGGCGCATCCTGCGCGAATTCGGCGGCAACGTGAGCGTGCTGTATCACGACAATTACTATAAGCGGCACGACGACATGACCTACGAGGAGCGCACCAAGCTCAACTACGACCACCCGAACGCGTTTGACACGGAGCTGCTGGTCAAACACCTCGCCGCGCTCCGCGCGGGGCAGACGATCAAAAGCCCGGTCTATGACTACAAGGTGCACAACCGCTCTGAGCGCACGCAGATTGTGCGGCCCTCGAAGGTCATCGTCGTGGAGGGCATCCTCATCTTCGCTGAGCCCGCGCTCTGCGATCTCATGGACATCAAGATCTTCGTCGACACCGATGCGGACGTGCGCATCCTGCGCCGCATCGTGCGCGACACGCGCGACCGCGGTCGCGATCTCGAGAGCATCGTCAACCAGTATCTCACCACGGTCAAGCCCATGCACGAACGCTTTGTGGAGCCCTCGAAGCGCAACGCGGACATCATCGTCCCCGAGGGCGGGCACAATCAGGTCGCGCTGGATATGATTATGGAGCGTATTCGCGCCCACATGAACGGGAGTATCTAATGGCAAAGCTATATTTCAAATACGGCGCCATGGGGTCGAGCAAGTCGGCGCAGGCGCTCATCACGCAGTTTAACTATGAGGAGCTCGGCATGACCGTCTGGCTCATCAAGCCGAGCATCGACGACCGCGACGGCGCGGACATCATCCGCAGCCGCATCGGCCTTGAGCGCCGCGCACAGGTTATCAAGCCGGAGGACAGCATCCGCGCCGAATATGCCAAAACCGGCGGCACGGACGTCATCATCGCGGACGAGGCGCAGTTTCTCACCCCCGCACAGATCGACGAGCTGCGCGACATCGTCGATGAGCAGGACGTGCCGGTGCTGTGCTTCGGCCTGCGCACGGATTTTCTCACGCACTTTTTCCCCGGCGCGCAGCGCCTGATGGAGCTCGCCGATTCGCTGACCGAGATCAAGACCGTCTGCGCCTGCGGCAGCAAGGCCACGGTCAACGCCCGCATCGATGAAAATGGCCGCGTTGTCACCGAGGGCGGACAGATCCTCATCGGCGGCAATGACCGCTATGTCGCCATGTGTCACCGCTGCTGGAAAAAGCGCATCCGGGAGCAGGGGGCATGAAGCGCCGCCGCGTCTTCTGGGCGCTCACGGCGCTCTGGCTGCTCTTTATCTGGGGTCACAGCCTCCTGCCCGCCTCCGCCAGCCGCGAGGAATCCGGCCATTGGCTCGCGCTGCTGCAGACCTGGCTGCCGTGGCTGACGGATTATCTCATCCGCAAGGCCGCGCACTTCACGGAGTACGCCGTGCTCGGCGCGCTGCTCTTCGGCGCGGCGGATACGCGCCGTGGGCTCTGGTTCCCGCCGTGCTTCGGCGTGCTCGCGGCGCTGGCCGATGAGACCGTGCAGCTCTTCGCCGCCGGGCGCAGCGGGCAGATCTCCGACGTCTGGCTCGATCTCGCGGGCTTTCTCGCCGGCTGGATCGTGGTCGGGGGGATTGCGTATTTTCTGCGCAAACGAAAGACATAAACGTAGGGGAGGGGCTTGCCCCTCCCGTTTTTGCGCCGCACCGGGAAAGAACTGTAGGGCGGGGACCTGTGCCCCGCCGTTACACTGTATCGGAATGCGGCGGCTCACAGGTGGCCGCCCTACGGCAAAACAACCGACAGAAAACAAAAACGTAAGGCGAATGCTGTCCTGCTGCGCATTCGCCTTACGTTTTTTTGATTTTAACTACGGAACGCCGGGAGGGGCAAGCCCCTCCCCTACATACACCATGGTCAGTGCGACGGTTCTATTGTTATAGAATCCAGCATCTCCTCCCACACCGGGAGGGAGACTTCGAGCAGCTCTGTTCGCATGTAGCCGTGGAGATACCAGATCTCCTTCTTTTCCTTGACGACCCAGGACTCTCCGGTCATGTCCGTGCCCTGCGCGGTGTAGCGGTATCGCGCGCCGTGGGCCTCTCTGCCGCCGATGGCGCGCGTCTTCACGCCCTCCGATCTGCAGCCGAGGGACGCCATCGCCCTGCAGATCTGCTTTTCCATGTTCTTCGCCAGATCCTTCGCGCTGAGGAGCGCGGCGGAAAAGCCGCCCGCCTGCTTCCAGCCCAGCGTGACGACCATATGCCGCCCGGGATCGGAGAGCCCCGTGCCCTCGCCGTCCGCGAGGAGCTTCATGCGGCTCCACTCTTCCTTGTCCATCACATGAAAGCCCGCGGGGATTGGGAGCGTCAGACCGTGCAGATGCAGATTGTTTTCCATCGTGATTTCTCCTTGCAGGCGTTTTTTTCAATTATATCTGCTCCGCGCCGGCGCGTCAAGGACGGCGCGGCGAGGTTCGTTTTTCCGGGAAATCGGCGGAATTGATTGACAATCCGGGGCGAAACTGTTAAAGTAAACCGAGCGACCATAAAAAGGATAGAACGGAGTGATCACATGAAAAAAAGATGGATCAGCCTGCTGCTGGCGCTGGTCATGGTGCTGAGCCTGTTCCCGGTCGCGGCCTTTGCCGCGGAGGGCGACGAGGCTCCCGCCGTCAATCCCGCGACCGGCCGCGAGGCGGGACCCAAGGGCGACCAGAAGGTTGCCATGATGCTCTACGGCGAGAGCATTTCCGACGCCGTGATGAAAAGCGGCTATGACATCGACGATTTTTGGAGCGCGCTGCAAAACGAGCTGAAGGGCGTGCTCTCCAACGAGAAGATCCCCGAGGCGGAGGTCTATCTCGTCAATGACCAGAACCAGGAGTACAAGCTCGAGCCCACGTCCGACGGGCGCGGCGCTTCGTTTATCCATTCCTTCCAGCTGCGCACCGGCGGCATCCTTGCGTGGCTCGATGACGTCTATGGCTGGATCATGGATTTCATCAACTGGATCATCGGCGACATCCCCACGGTGGGAGAGTTTTATAAGATCTACCGTGTGGACGATGTGCCGCAAGGGGATTACACCCTCGAGATCCGCAAGATCACCGACGACGGCTATAAGCTCTGGCAGCCCCAGGACGGCGCTACCCGCGTCCATGTGGGCAACAGCGGCATGAACTATGTCGGCTACGAGCAGAGCCTCGGCAGTCACGAATTCAAGGTTGAAATTGACCTTTGGGTGATTGACTTTGAAGTGGAGATCATGTCCATCGACTTTACCATGCCCGGCGTGTTCATGCGCACGGAGCGCCCCGGCATCACCTTCCGCAGCGCGGATCTGGGCGGCAACGCCCTGCCCGGCGCCAGCTTCGTCATGATCAACCGCGATGAGACGGAGAACATCATCAAGGCCGCCTTTGCCCTCGGCAAGGAGACCTTCACCAACGCGATGAACCTCATCGGCACCGAGGGCTTTACCTGGGAGGAGCTGAGCATTCTCCACAGCGAGATTCTGCAGTGGGACAGCGAGGCCGCGCAGATCTCTCTCAATGAGGACAACGCCTACAAGCTTCTGCAGACCTACTGGGCGCTCGTCTCCGCCAGCGGCAAGGATCCGCTGCTCAAGTTCATGAATGAGGACACCAACATCCGGCTTCCCGCCATCCTGAAGGCCACGGCGGATGCAAACGGCATGGTGCGCTTCACCGAGGACAGCAACGTCACGCTCATCTGGTCCATGGAGATCCTCCTGAACATGGGCGGCCTCGTTCTGGACAATTTCACCGAAGAAGATATTGACAACATCCACTTTGCCGACAAGGAGACCGAGTCTCTCGTCAAGGTCATCTACTGGGTCGGCCAGTACGCCCTGCGCGAGGGCAAGCAGTATTGGGACGCCGACACCGGCACGATCAAGGACGTGGTCAATTCCTGGGTCTATCCCATTCTGCAGAACGATCATCTGGGCGACTACGCCATTTCGCTCCTGAAGCTCATCAAGGGCGATGCGTTCGTCGAGGAGCATATGGACGTGCTCCAGTGGCTGCCGGATCATGCGTTCTTTACCAAGAAGATGCCCGCCGGTGCCTATATCATGCTCGAGACCTCCGTGCCGAAGGGCTATCTGCGCAACCCCATGTTCTACACCATCTATCTCGAGTGGCACACCGAGAGCCCGAAGGTCTCTGACTGGTGTTATGCCACCGTGGGAAATCTGGGCATCATCCTGCCGTACTTTGCCGAGGACTATTACACCTTCCTGCGCAACAGCAATGCCGCCGCCAAGGCGGATGAGCTCATCGGCAGGTTCACCGGCAGACCCGGCACCATGATTCAGGACACGCTCTCCGGCACGCAGGACATGACGGCCCTGACCATCGCCTACGGCGCGAACCTGATCTACAATTCCCTCGGCGGCAAGCTGATCTACGAGTCCGAGGAGGCGCTGGCAGCGGATCTGACCAAGTATCTCTATGATTACGGCCGCACAACGCAGAATCTGCTCATGTTCGCCAACAAGGTGGCGAAGGAGGCCAAGAGCGTCGTCACGAGCGAGATCACGCCCGCCTGGACGTTCTATAACTTCTCCACCAGCCTGCGCACGAACATCGCCCTGCAGGTGCAGAGCATCCTGCGCGGTCTGGCGGACAGCATGGATACCTCGCACAACAACCCCATCACCACCGCCGCCAAGAACGTTCTGAACGAGATGGCGGACAATCTCGATACCACCAACCGTATCATTGAGGAGACCACCGCCGTTCAGGAGGCCATCCAGGAGGCAGCCTCGAACGTCGTCTCCAAGGTGGTCAACACCGCGCTGAAGGCCGCAGTGGGCTTCGGCAAGTGGATCATCAAGATGGCCACCAAGCCGTAAGACAACTCCAGACATGAAAATCGGCAGGCAGCCCAGGCTGCCTGCCGATTCTGGCATTTTGGAAGATTCTATGATAAGATGGTTCTGATCGGAGGCGGATCCAATGGAAGAGAAGAAAACCATGCCGAAGCAGAAACGGCATTTGATCCTGTTTGTGCTCCTCGTGTCGCTGGGGCTGATGCTTGGCGGGGAGCTCCTCGGCGAGGTGCTCGTGCTGCCGCTGCGGAATCTGCTGCCGGAACAATATATCGGCCTCAAGTTCCTGCTTCTGTATCTGGAGTTCATCGGCATCGACCTGCTGGTGTTGCTGTATTGCTCGCAGAGGGAAAAGGAGATCCTCCGCAGCTTTCGCGCGCGAAAGCGCGGCGGCAGCCGCGGCAACACCGCAAAGCACCTCGCCCTCGGCCTGCTGATCGGCTTTCTGATGAACGGCGTCTGCATTCTCGCCGCGTGGCTGCACGGGGATCTCGATTTCTCCATCGGGCGGTTTCGCCCGGTGTATCTGCTCCTCGGTCTGGTGTGCGTGCTGATCCAGTCCGGCGCGGAGGAGCTGCTCACGCGCGGCTACATGCTCTCCGCGCTGCGCGAGCGCTATGGCGTCGGGGTCGCCATAGCGGTCAGTGCGCTCTTTTTCGGCGCGCTCCATCTGCTGAATACCGGCATCACCGTCCTGTCTTTTCTGGAGATCGTCGCCATCGGCGCGGCGTTCGGTCTGGTGGTGGTCTGCCTCGACAGCCTGTGGATGGCCGTCGGCATCCACACCGCGTGGAACTTCACGCAGAATCTGCTCTTCGGCCTGCCGAACTCCGGCCACGTCTCCGTGAGCTCCTTCCTCCATCTCGACGCCGCGACGAACAGCCTGTTCTATGACGCGACGTTCGGCGTGGAGGGCGCGATCCCCGCGCTCGTCGTGACGATCCTGCTCGCAGTCGGCGTGGTCTGGTATGCGAGACAAAGAAGCCTTCCCCTTGAGGGGAAGGTGGCATCCGGCGTCTCCCGCAAGCCGGATGACGGATGAGGTGGAGACTCGCAGCCAATGTCCGACAAGGGAGGCCATCTCCCCTCATCCACCGCGCAAGCGCGGTCCCCCTTCCCCCGAGGGGGGAAGGCTTTGGTGCGGCGCGGGTCCAACAATCTGAAATAAAAAAACGTTAGGCGAATTCGCACCAGATGACGAATTCGCCTCACGATTTGTTTGTCAGTTCTTCTTCACGCGGAAGATCATCTTCGGCTTTTCGATGCTGGCCTTCGTGTTCTCCTCCACGGAGTCGGTGATGAAGGAGTTGCCGCCGATTACGCTGCCCGCGCCGATCATCGTGCCGCCGCCGAGAATCGACGCGCCGGAGTAGATCGTCGCCCCGTCGCCGACGGTCGGGTGCCGCTTGCCCACGACGGCGTGGCCGCCTCTGGGGCTGAGCGCGCCGAGCGTCACGCCCTGATAGAGCTTCACGTGGTTGCCGATGACCGTCGTCTCGCCGATGACGATGCCGGTGCCGTGGTCGATGAAGAAGTATTCGCCGATCGTCGCGCCGGGGTTGATGTCGATGCCCGTGCCGCCGTGGGCGTATTCGGTCATGATGCGCGGGATGAGCGGCACACCGCTGACATACAGCTGGTGCGCAATGCGGTAGACGAAGATCGCGTACAGACCCGGATAGGAGAAGATGACCTCCTCCTTGCTGCCCGCGGCGGGGTCGCCGTCGTAGTTGGCCTGCACGTCCTTCATCAGCAGCTCCTGAATCTTCGGCAGGGCGGTGAAGAAGTCGGTCACGACCGCGTCGGTCTTTGCCTCGAGCTCGGCGGGCTCCGAAATGCGGTTCGAGAGCGCAAGGGACACCTGCTCGCGCAGATCGGTGAAGATCTCGCCCAGCAGGAACTCCACGTACGTCTCCGCCGTCACGCGCGAGATCGCCGCGCCCCCGAAGTAGGCGGGGAAGATGACCTTCTGCAGGTTCTTGATGATCTGGATGACCGTGTCGCGGTTCGGCAGATGCAGATGGTCGCTGTACATCGGCACCTCGGCCTTCTCGTAGTTTTCGGAAATCTGCGCTGCCACGCCGCGCAGGAGATCTTTTTGGATCATAATAAACAAGCTCCTTTCCGGGATAAAAAACGCGGGAAGCGATCATGCTTCCCGCGCAGGATGGTATGGATGGCAATTCAGCGGCAGAAAGCAGACGAATTTTGCGCACGACAACAACAGACGCACACCGCGTCTGCAAAGCTGATGCACACAAATCGTCTCATATCGGCGCTCCTGTCACTTAAATTGGATTCAGTATACCATGTTATGCCAGAATGTGCAAGCGGGTGCGCACAGACAGGCCTCGCAGAGTTCGCGCAACAGCGCGAAATGATTCAAATTGTTTTTCCGGCGACATGTGCGGCGGAAAAACTCCCTGAGGCGAAGCGTTACGCGAGCCCTCGCGCCGACCAACCGAAGGGCGATGGAGCGCGAGTCTCTCAAAAAGAGAGCCCGGTCTTGCCGGGCTCTCTTTTTGATTATTCCTTGCCCTTGAGTTTCTCGATTTTCGCGAGAATCATCTTCTCATTATACAGCAGGAACAGGCACGCGCCGATGAGGCAGGTTACCGTCGCAATCACAGCGGTCAGACGGTACTGCGAGGGCAGCACGGTTTCGACGCCGTCGACCATCTTCTTGACCGTGATGGAGGTGAAGACGACCATGGCGATCGCCTGACCCATCTTGAAGGCGAAGGTGCGCGCGGCGAAGAACATGCCGCTGCGATCCTCGCCCGATTCGAGCCGGTCGAGCTCCGCCACGTCGGCCACGCAGGCCTGCGGCAGAATGCCGAGGATCGCCATCGGCACGGCGGCGGTCACGGCGATGATGAAGCCCCAGTGGAGCCCCTTGCCGCAGATGCTCGTGATGAGAAACACCGCCGAGTAGCAGAAGAAGCCGGTCACGATCAGCTTTTTCT
>JAFRDQ010000062.1 GCA_017411225.1 Oscillospiraceae bacterium | reverse complement strand
GGGTTGTTCTTCGTCTTGCGCGAGAGGATGCGGATGACGTTGCGGATCTCCTGATCGCGGCCGATGACCGGGTCCATCTTGCCGTCGCGGGCGCGCTGGACGAGATCGGTGCCGTATTTCATGAGGGCGTCATAGGTGCTCTCGGGATTGTCGGAGGTGACGCGGCCGGTCTTGACCTTGCTCAGCTGGGTGGTGAAGCCGTCCTTCGTGATGCCGTGGTTGTTGAAGATGCGCTTAATCTCGCGCGTCGGGTGCTGGAAGATGCCGAGCATGATATGCTCGACGGAGATGAAATCGTCCTGCATGTTCTTCGCCACGCGCTCGGCGAAGGCGAGCACCTTGCCCGTCTCGGAGGAGGCATAGACCTCGCTGCCCGCGCCGGAGACGCGCGGAAGGTTCGAGATGACGGTATCGAGCTCGGCAAGCACGGTGTCGCAGTCGACGCCCATACGCGTGAAAAGCGTGCCGATCAGGCCGCCGTCCTGATCAATGAGGGCATAGAGCAGATGCTCCGGCGTGATATATTGATTGCCATTCTCCTGCGCCATGCTCTGCGCGGTCTGAATGGTCTCGATGGTTTTTTGGGTGAATTTTTCGGCGTTCATGGAAGTTAACTCCTTTCGTAGGATAGAGTGCTGCGCGAATTAGGAATTAGGAATTAGGAGTTAGGAATTATCGAGAGCGTAAAACACAGGTCATTCCTCATTCCTAATTCCTCATTCCTAATTTGAATTCTATACAATGATTTGCCCCTTCGCGCACTGGGTCATGTAAATGGCCTCCACTTCGTGGATGGAGTAGCGCCCGGCGAGGAAGCCCTTCATCAGGTGGTCGAAGAGTTGGATGTATTCCGAGAGGGCGCGGGCGATCTCGTCGCTGGTATAGTCACGATCCTGCGGCAGGCGCAGGGAGCGGACGAATCGGCCGTCATAGAGCGCATAGCGCGGGGGCTCGGTGCGGTAGAGCGAGAGGTGCTTATCCTCAATCCGCTTCCAGAGACGGAAGAAATAGGTCATGCTCTCCAAGAGCCCCTGACTCTGCGTGCGGAAGGCCACGGAGAGCTCGCCGAGATCCTGGGATTCGCCGCGCGAGAGCGCGACCTCGTATTTCACCGTGGGGCGGTATTTATACTGCAGGCTGCTCTTGAGCGTCATGCTCTGGGCGTTCGGCACGAAAAACGGCACGAGCTCGCGCGCCGGGGCGACCATCTCCTCCATGGCGCGGAAAATGTTCTCGATCCGGCGCTCCGGCGTGAGCACCGAGGTGTAATCCGCAAGGATCTGGTTGATGAGGGCGGAGCGGTTCGTGCCGAGCTGATGCGCGAGCGCATCGATCTCTCGGACGACCTCTTCATTTAACATCAAACTGTACAATGTTTTTTTCATTTCGCACCACCTTTGATTTCTGAGGCTATCCTACCGCAAATTGTAACTTTTGTCAAGCATATTTATATAAATTTCTTTACAAATTATATTCCGCGGTTTCAAGTTCTGCTGACTATTATATTTTTTAATAAGATATATTCAAGACAATCGTCGTTTTAACGAAATAAAGAGTGTTTACGCTTTGACAACTGTGTTTTTTGCACAAAAATCTTCTGGTTTTCTATGGAAATCATCAATTGTAATCGGTTCGGTTTGGCGTTAAGATAAAGTGACGGCTTAGGTAACCGTCGTGAAAACAAGGACGAAAACGTCAAATTTTGAGAAAGAGGACTGATTATCATGATTCAGAACGATTATCTCGCACGCGTATTGGCCGATGTGCAGAAGAACCATCCCGGTGAGCCTGAGTTCCTGCAGGCGGTTGAGGAAGTGTTCGAGTCTCTGCAGCTCGTCGTCGACAAGCACCCCGAGTGGGAGGCTGCCGGCCTGATCGAGCGTTTCGTCGAGCCGGAGCGCATCATCATGTTCCGCGTTCCCTGGGTGGACGACAACGGCAAGGTGCAGGTCAACCGCGGCTACCGCGTGCAGTTCAACAGTGCGATCGGCCCCTACAAGGGCGGTCTCCGCTTCCACCCCTCGGTCAACCTCTCCATCATCAAGTTCCTCGGCTTTGAGCAGATCCTGAAAAACTCCCTCACCACCCTCCCCATGGGCGGCGGTAAGGGCGGCTCCGACTTCGACCCCAAGGGCAAGTCTGACGCCGAGGTCATGCGCTTCTGCCAGAGCTTCATGAATGAGCTCTATCGTCACATCGGTCAGTTCACCGACACCCCGGCCGGCGACATCGGCGTCGGCGCGCGCGAGATCGGCTATATGTTCGGCGAGTACAAGAAGATCGTCGACCGCTTCGACGGCGGCGTGCTCACCGGCAAGGGCCTGACCTACGGCGGCTCCCTGGCCCGCACCCAGGCCACCGGCTACGGCGTCTGCTACTACAGCGTCGAAGCGCTCAAGCACCTGAAGAACGACAGCTACGAGGGCAAGACCGTCGTCGTCTCCGGCTCCGGCAACGTGGCGCAGTACTGCGCGCAGAAGGTCACCCAGTTCGGCGGCAAGGTCGTTGCCATGTCCGACTCTCAGGGTTATGTCTACGATCCCAACGGCATCAACCTGGACGTGCTGTTTGACATCAAGCAGAAGCGCCGCGCCCGCATCAGCGTGTACGCGCAGGAGGTTCCCGGCTCCGAGTATCACGAGGGCTGCAAGAACATCTGGAACGTCAAGTGCGACATCGCGCATCCCTGCGCGAGCCAGAACGAGATGGACGCCGCCGGCGCCCAGGCGCTCGTGGACAACGGCTGCATGGCCGTGTTCGAGGGCGCGAACATGCCTCTGACCCCCGAGGCCATTGAGATCGTGATGAAGAACGGTCTGCTCTACAGCCCCGGCAAGGCCTCCAACGCGGGCGGCGTCGCCACCTCCGGTCTGGAGATGACCCAGAACTCCATGCGCCTGAGCTGGAGCTTCGAAGAGGTCGATGAGCGCCTGCACGGCATCATGAAGGAAATCTTCAAGGCCTGCTACGACGCCTCCGTCGAGTGCGGCCAGCCCGGCAACCTGATGCTCGGCGCAAACGTCGCCGGCTTCCTGAAGGTCGCCGAGGCCATGATGGCACAGGGCATTGTGTAATCCCGAATAGAACCACCAACAGCAAAACCAGCACACCGAGGGTGTGCTGGTTTTTTGATATAGAGTGGAGCGTGGAGAGTTGAGAGTGGAGATGAAGTGTAATCAGACGCCGGAGAGCTGCAATCGAATGATCCTGTCCCGCACGGGACGTCGGGGACGCCGTCCCCTACGATTTTTGGCAGGTGCGTTACCGTCGTAGGGGTCGGCGTCCTCGACGACCCGGCAGATCCAGCCCGCGATGTGTGCCGTTCTTCGGCGAATCCGGTCGCACCTTGTAGGGCGCGATGCCCACATCGCGCCGCGCAGAACCAGCCGAATCCATCGCCGTACATCGGCGCATACATACCAATCCCATAGGCGGGCGCTTCGTGAAGCGCCCATACAATAAAGATTCAACCATTGCGGATTCGCCGAACAGAACACGTAAATCAGCGTTGCACCGCACGGGCCGCCGAGGGCGTCGGCCCCTACGCGAGGTGCGATGCGGATTCGCCGGGGATTAGCAATCAAACAGGTACGTTCTGCACGGGAGGGGCGAGCCCCTCCCCTACACTGCGCCATTATAACCAATCATGATATGGCAGCGGTTCTGCACCGAGCTTTGCTATGACATAAGGATTGAGCATGGTTTTCTGCATTCCATGCGCTAAAAACACCGGCGTCTGCTCCAGGCGCAGAACGCTGAAGCCGCTGTGCTGATCGATGGTAAAACAGTAGTACACATCCTCGCTGTGCCCCAGCGACATTCTCAGCGTCTGTCCGTCCGGTTCGAGCGAACATCTGATCGCATCCTGCACATTCTCCTTCGTAAGCGCCGGGATGATCTCAGACGGGGCCAGCCGCACGCGCCATACAAACCGCGTCATCATCGCATCATGATTGACAACGCCGTTTTCTGCGCGGCTGTTTCTTCGCCAAATTGGAATCCAGCTTGCCAGCACAAGGATGAACAGCAAAGCAGAAAATAAAAGCCAGAACCAAACCATGTGCGTCTGTTCCTCCTATATGACACTTACATATCCCTTTCCGGCACATAGAACGTCTGGACGGGGCCGGTGTCATTTGTCAGGGTACGGGGATCTTGGAAGCGCGTGAGATAGAGCCACGTATTATAGAGGTCTCCGGCGCAGCCGCCGATGTGGAGACCCAAAAAGATCAGCGTGAAAAACCGCGCCCAGGCGCCGGGGAGGACTGCGAGCAGGACGACTCCGACGATGTTGAACACGACGAACGGCGCGAGGACGGCGATGAGCGATGCCTTGCGGTAGACATAGATCTCCGGCACGCCGCAGAAGGCGACCGAGAGCGTAAGGCCGAAAGTGAGCTTCTGCCCGGTGAGCATTTTATACGCGGCGCCGTGCACGAGCTCGTGCAGCACGAGATAGGCGATCAGCGCGATCCAGAAGCCGAGCGCGAGATGCAGCGGCATGGGCTCTGCCAGCATTTTCTTCCCCTGCCAGAGCACCGCGAGGGCGAGAAAGACGACGAGCACCGCGAGGGACGCGAGCGTCATTTTGACGATCAGCTTCTTATCCGACTTGGCGTCGATGGTCATTGCCTCCCGGTAGCCCGCCGGGAGGTCTTTTTCCCAATGCTTCATGGTTTCTCCTTTGAAAAAATCGGTACCCAAAATGGGTACCGATTTTTGTAAGTATGGGTTCTGATGCGATCAGATGCGCATGCAGACGTCCCAAGCACGCCAGATGACGGTGCGCAGGTTGCCGATGGCAACGCAGTCGCCGACACGATAGACGTGGGGCTGCTTCTCGCCGACAGGCGCGGGAACGAAGCCGATGCCGTTGACAACAGCGTCGCACTCCTGCTTGAAGGTGCCGTCCGGAGTCTTGATCATGCAGTAGCCGTCGCCGATCTCGGTGATGGTGGAGTGCAGATAGGTCGGGACCTTGTGATACGCCATGGCGTCACGCAGGAAGGAGGTGTTGGCGAGGCAGGTGGCCTGAGCCGCAACGAGGTCATTGCCGTACTCGACGATGATGGGCTCCTTGTTGAAGTTGCGAACCATGTCGTAGGCCGCCTCGCAGGAGGACTGGCCGCCGCCGAGGAAGACGACCTTCTTCAGCTTCTTGTCGGCAATCTTGCCTTCCTTCAGGAGCTCGGTGAAGTTCATGCACTTCTCGAAGCCCTTGATCTGAGGCATCTGACGCGGGGTGGAACCGGTGGCGACGATGATCTCGTCGAAGCCGCGCTTGATGGTGCCAAGATCGTTGACCTCGGTGTTGAGGCGGACTTCGATGCCGGCCTCTTCCATCTCACGCTTGTACCACTTGATGAGTTCCTTATCGTTCTCCTTGAAGGTTATGGCGGAAGCCGTGAGGAACAGGCCGCCGAGCTCGCCGGTCTTCTCGAAGAGGACGGGGTTGTGGCCTCTCTTCTTCAGGACCAGGCAGCACTCCATGCCGCCGATGCCGCCGCCGATGACAGCGACCTTCTTCGGCTTCTTGGTGGGAACGATCTTATAGCGCTTATGCTGCATCGTGGGCGGGTTCAGGGCGCAGCGACCGAGGTGCAGGGAGTCGCCCAGAGCCTGCATGTTCTCCGTGCCAGCGGACTTGGAGAAGTTGAAGCAGCCGTTGTGGCAGCGGATGCAGGGACGGATGGTGTCTTCCTTGCCAGCCTTGATCTTGCTGACCCAGTCACCGTCGACGAGGTTCTGACGCGCGATGGCGACAGCGTCCAGACGACCAGCTGCAATCTCCTCAGCGGCCTTGACCGGATCCATACGACCGGCGCAGGCGACGGGGATGCTGACTTCCTTGCGGATGGTCTCAACATCTTCGAGGTTGCAGTTGTCGGGCATGTACTGAGGCGGATGTGCCCAGTACCAGGCATCGTAGGTGCCGTTGTCGGTGTTCAGGAACTGGTAGCCGGCAGCTTCCAGAATCTTGACAGCCTTCTTGGACTCTTCGATGTCACGGCCGAACTCCTCGAACTCCTCGTAAGGCATAGCGCCCTGGCGCCAGCCCTTCGTGCAGGAGCGAGCGGAGTAACGCAGGGAGACGGGATAATCGCCGCCGGCCTGCTTGTGGATCTCCTGGACGATCTCGGTCGCGAAGCGCAGACGATTCTCCAGAGAGCCGCCGTACTGGTCGGTACGATAGTTCATGTTCGCAATGGCGAACTGGTCGAGGTTGTAGCCCTCGTGGACAGCGTGAATCTCAACGCCGTCGACGCCGGCTTCGCGCAGCTTCTTGGCGGTCGCGCCGAAGTGCCACACCATCTCCTGAATCTCCTCGATGGTGAACGGACGGGAAGGAAGGTTGTCCGCCCAGCGGTTCGGGGTAGCGGAAGCGGAGGCGCAGGCATACTGCACGTCGATCACGGGGGAGGCCAGCTTGTTCAGCAGGTCGTTGCGGCCCAGAGCGGCCATCCAGGGGGTAACAGCCATGGAACGGCCGAAGCCGCCGGCCAGCTGGATGAAGAACTTACCGCCGGTCTTGTGGTACTCGTCCATGAAGGGCTTAACCTGCTTGTACATATGACGGTTCTGGTCCAGCCATTTACGCATGAAGGTATCGCGGATGACCTGCATGCCGGGCAGAACGAGGCCCACGCCGTCCTTGGCGCGGCTGAGGAGGAAGTTCGCAGCTTCGGTATCGAAGTGGGAAGGCTCCAGCCAGCCAAACAGGGTGGTACCGCCCATGGAACACTGGACGATACGGTTCGGAATTTCTACCTCCCCGATCTTGAACGGGGTAAATAGAGGCTCGTATTTTTTGTTCATAATAAATCCCCTTTAATCAGTTTCTGTACCGTTCGCGATTGGTCGAACGTCCGGCTGTTACGGCAGAAGCGCCGTCACATAGTGAACAGGCCACATAAGGAAGTCGCCTGCGACACGGGCCACGTCAAGAATCTTCAGGAACTCGTCCTGGTCCTTGCCGTTGAAGAGCTTCTCCTGAATGAGGTCGACGTTCTTCGCCGCGACAAAAGCACCGCCGCAGAGAACAGCACAGATCAGTAGCTTCTTCTTCATGAAATGTTTCCCTCCCTAAAATGATTTTTTGGTTCATTGCCATTCAAAAATTTGTACGGTATGCACCATAGGATAGTAATATTATAGTGATTTTTTTACCGGTAGTCAACAACTTTTTTCTGTTTCGAGAACTTTGTCTGTCAATCAATCGCGTGTCGGGTTACATAATTATGTTAAAAAATGAACAGATAATACTGAACACATTACGCGACGCTTTGTTAAAAAATCGACATGGTAATCAGATCCCTTGCGGCGCTTGACAAATCCCGTTTCTGTGCTACAATTAATTCAAATTTTTGAAATGATGGGAAGCGAATCCGCCATGAACATCGAGCTGCGCCGCAGCCTGAAATTTTTGCTCTTTTCGATCTCCGCGGGACTGATCGAGATCGGCACGTTCACACTCTTAAACGAGCTGCTGCATCTCCCCTACTGGCTCAGCTATCTGACGGCGCTGGTGCTGAGCGTGCTCTGGAACTTCACATTCAACCGCCGGTTTACCTTCCAGTCGGCCGCGAACATCGGCAGGGCCATGGCGCTGGTGTTTCTTTTCTACCTCGTCTTCACGCCGCTGAGCACAATGCTCGAGCATCAGCTCGCAGGCGTGCGCGGCTGGAACGAATATCTCGTGACGGCGATCAACATGGTGCTGAACTTCGTGACGGAGTTTCTGTACCAGCGGTTTGTGGTTTACCGCAACTCGCTCGACACGAACGACCGCGCCAGGAAAAGCGCATAAAAGCACAGGAGTGCCCCTCGCGGCTCTCCTGCTTTATTGTTAATTTAATAATGATTGCTTTGCACGCAGTGCGTGTTATAATGTGTGTAATTCACTGTATTAACTGGAGGTATCTCAATGGATATCCGCGCGAAAATGAACATGACGATGCTCTGTGACTTCTATGAGCTCACGATGGGCAACGGCTATTTTGACCACGGTCTGAAGGACCGCATCACGTATTTTGACGTGTTCTTCCGCTCGGTGCCGGACGGCGGCGGCATGGCCATCGCGGCGGGGCTCGAGCAGGTCGTCGATTACATCAAGGAGCTGCATTTCTCGGCCGAGGACATTGCCTATCTCCGCGGCCGGAACCTCTTCAGCGAGGAGTTTCTGAAATATCTGCGCGACTTCCGCTTCACGGGCGACATCTGGGCCGTGCCGGAGGGCACGCCGGTGTTCCCGCGCGAGCCGCTGATCACGGTGCGCGCGCCCGCGATTGAGGCGCAGCTGATCGAGACCTATGTGCTGCTTCAGATCAACCACCAGAGCCTGATCGCCACAAAGGCGAACCGCATCTGCCGCGCGGCGGGCGGGCGCACGGTGCTGGAGTTCGGCTCCCGCCGGGCGCAGGGCTCGGACGGCGCGATTCTCGGCGCGAGAGCGGCCTACATCGGCGGCTGCGCCGGCACGGCCTGCACGATCTCAGACGAGTTCTACGGCGTGCCCGCGGGCGGCACGATGGCGCACTCCTGGGTGCAAATGTTCGACACGGAGTATGACGCCTTCAAGGCCTACTGCGAGACCTATCCCACGAACGCGACGCTGCTGGTGGACACCTACAACTCCCTGCAGTCCGGCGTGCCGAACGCGATCCGCGCCTTTAACGAGGTGCTGAGGCCCCTCGGCATCAAGCAGTGCGGCATCCGCTTTGACTCGGGCGACATTGCGTATCTGACGAAGAAGGCGCGCGTGATGCTCGACGAGGCGGGCTGGCCGGAGTGCAAGATCACGGTGTCCAATTCGCTCGACGAGAAGCTGATCGAGACGCTGCTGCTGCAGGGCGCGCAGATCGACGCCTTCGGCGTGGGCGAGCGCCTGATCACGGCCAAGAGCGATCCCGTGTTCGGCGGCGTTTACAAGCTCTGCGCCATTGAGAAGGAGGACGGCACCGTCGTGCCGAAGATCAAGATCAGCGAGAACGTGGGCAAGATCACGAACCCGCACTACAAGCGCCTCTACCGCTTCTTTGACCGCGCCACCGGCATGGCCGAGGCCGACTACATCACCGTCTATGACGAGGTGGTGGACGACACACAGCCGCTCGAGATCTGCGATCCGGACGCGACCTGGAAGAAAAAGACGATGGAGAACTTCGAGGCGAAGGAGCTGCAGGTGCCGATCTTCAAAAACGGCGAGCTCGTCTATCAGTGCCCGTCTCTGGCGGAGATCAAGCGCTACTGCAAGGAGCAGATTGCGACGCTCTGGCCCGAGGTGCTGCGCTTTGATAATCCGCACAACTACTACGTGGATCTCTCCGACAAGCTGCTGAAGATCAAGATGGATCTTCTCAACGCGAGGGGGTAAGCCATGGACGCCGATAAACGGCGCGCGGCAATTCTCCGGCGGCTGGAGCAGGAAGAGAGCCCCGTGAGCGCGTCGGTGCTGGCCGGGGAATTCTCCGTGAGCCGGCAGATCATCGTGGGCGACGTGGCGCTGCTGCGCGCAGGCGGGGCGGAGATCTCCGCAACGCCGAGGGGCTATGTGCTCGCGCGCTCCGTCCAAGGTATCCTGCGCACGGTCGCCTGCCGCCACGGGCTCGACGGCACGCGCGCGGAGCTCTACATCCTTGTGGACAACGGCTGCAGCGTGCTGGACGTGGTCGTGGAGCACGCGGTGTACGGCCAGCTCGTCGGGCAGCTGCAGTTATCGAGCCGGTACGACGTGGATCAGTTCATGGATCGGCTCATGTGCGAGGGCAACAAGCCGCTGAGCACCCTCACGGAGGGCATCCACCTGCACACGCTCAGATGTCCGGACGAGGCGGCCTACGAGCGCGCCAGAGCCGCCCTGCGGAGCGCGGGGTATCTGCTCGAAGATTAAAAAATATCGTGAGGCGGATTCGCGGGATGGTGCGAATTCGCCTCACATTGATTTTAATTGAAATCAGCGCTGCGCGGGCGACCGAGGGCGTCGGCCCCTACGTGAAGTGCGGTGCGGATTCGCCGAAGAAGATGCGATTCCGGGATGGAGCTGCGCGGGACGTCGAGGACGCCGTCCCCTACGAATGGAACCGGCCTCGCAGAGTTTGCGAAGCAAATGAAATCAAATCCGTTTTTCCGGCGACATGTGCAGCGGAAAAACTCCTTTGGGCGTGCGCGACGCACGCCCCTCGCTTCGACCAAGCGGGGCCAAAGCCCCGCGCGATAAAAGCGAGTATTTCAAAACGAGAGTCCGCCTTGTGGCGGGCTCTCGTTTTGATTATTTGAGCGGGTTGTTCGGGTCGGGGTCGGTGGGATCCCAGCCGAAGCCGCTGCTGGAGTAGAGCTTCTGCGCGGTGGGTCTGGGAACCGGCAGAGAGGCATTGCTGTTATAGATCCGCACCTCCGTGCCGAGCGGGCAGTTCATATACATCCAATAGGCGTCGCCGCAGGTCACGCGGACGCAGCCGTGGGAGCAGATCGTGCCGAGATTGTTATAGGCGCTGTAATAGAGCGTTCTGGGGTTGCCGAAGGTGCTGTAATACACGCTGTGGAAGTACACGCCGCCGACGATCGCGCGGGAGTACTGCCCCCAGACGCCGCCCATGAGCGGAGTCCAGGGCACGCCTCTCGAATCCTTCGACTCACCGCTGGTCTGATGCGTATAGAACGTGCCGGTCGGCGTGGCCTGTCCGGGCGAGCAGAGGAAGGCGCGGTGCAGGATGCTGTAATTGCCGCTCTTGTCCATGCCGTAGACGAGCACGACACACTGGTTCTTGATGACCTCGATGCGGTAGGGATGCGCGTTGTTGCGCGCGATGGCGGCATACTCCGCGTCGGTGTAGTTGTTCACGGGAACGGCGATGTCATCGGTCAGCAGATCGGTGCCGTAGAGCAGTGCGACGTGCACATCGTGCTTCGCGGGCATATAGCGCTTCCACAGCTGATCGGACACGGTGAATTCAAACGTGCCGGTGGAGCCGGTGAGGGTGACCTGGCGCTGCTGGAGCACGCCGTCAACCCAGATGCGGGCGGTGCAGACGCGCTTGCCGTTGGGCGCGCCGGTCATGTCCACGTTGCTGACGCTGACCTTGACGGACACGGAGCGGTTTTCGGGCGTGAGCGCCGGAACCGGATTGACATGCGTGATGACCGCATCGGTGAGACCGGCGTCATAATCTGTGGTGGTCTTGGCCGACTGCAGGAAATTCTGCGTCTTCTCGGCGCGGAGCATGACCTCGTCCGCGCTGCCGTATCCGTTCACAGCGCCGTAGCGGGAGTGGAGCGAGACGAGACCGACCTGATTGGCGACGGTCAGCACGGCGCCGTCGTTCATGCGCTGATAGATCTCGCTCTCCGGCGCGTCGCCGGTGAGCGTCATGGCGTCACCGCCGCCGATGAAGAGCTTGCCGGCAAAGCCGGTGACGTCCAGCGGGGACGGGCCGGTGTACACCACAAGACCGTCCTCCGGGAGCGCGGAGGCGTCCTTGCAGAACTGGATGTTGAGGTTATAGAGCACCTGCGCGAGCTCGGCGCGGGTGATGTTTCCCTTCGGGTGGATGCAGCCCCAGCCGTCGCCGTGGATGAGATCCTGCTCGACGAGGCCGGCGAGCGTGGCCTTTGCCCAGTCGGAGACGTCGGCGCCGTCTGGGAAGGAATTCAGGCTCGCGGGATTGCCCTGCGGGATGCAGAAGGCGCGCGCGATGACGGCGAAGGCCTCCTCGCGGGTGATGGAGGCGTTCGGGCGCATGGTGAAGGCGGAGTCGCCCTTCATGACGCCCATCGCGGCGGAAACCGCGAGCTCATGGTAGTACCACGCCTTGGCGTCGACATCGGAGAAATGCGCAATGTACTTTTCCGTGGTGCAGCCGAAGACGCGCGCGATGATCGCGGCGATCTGGGCGCGGGTGGCGTTGTCGTTCGGGTTGAGCTGACCCTTGTCGTCGCCCTTGAGCAGGCCGTTTTCCACGGCGTAATCCATGGCCTTCTGATACCAGGGGCCGGGCTCCGGCGTCGGCGTGGGCTCCTCGGTCTCGACGGGGGCGGTGGGCTCCGTCGTCTCCGCAGGCTCGGCGGTTTCTTCCGGCTCGGTGGTTACCGCGGGCTCGGTCGTCTCAGCGGGCGGCGTGGGCTCTGCGGTCTCCCCGACGGAAGGGGGCGTCTCCGGCTCGTCGGCATAGGCCGGCACCGCCGCAAACAGGCTGAACGCGCACATGAGCGTGAGCAGCATTGCAATGATTCTTTTGTTCATTGGGTTCGTCCTCTCGTATTGGCGTTATGTCTTTATTATAACGACCCGGCGCGCTTTTGCAAGATGAAATTTACATAATATTGAGAAAAAGCCCCCGGCAGAACCGGGGGCTTGGATGCAGATGCGGATCAATGGCCGAACATGCGGGAGATGCTGCCGAAGAGCGACGAGATGAAGCTGCTGAGCAGCTGCGAGATCGTGCTGCCGGGATTCGCCGTCGACTCGGGCGTAGTTTCGGGCGTCGGCTCCGGCGTTGCCTCGGGCGTCACTTCCGGCGTGATCTCCGCAGTCGGCTCGGGCGTGACCTCCGGCGTCGGCTCTGCGGTCTCGGCCGGCGCTGCAGGCGCACCGAGACTCATGGCATAGCTCAGCACCTCCGGCGAGACGGAGAAGCTCAGCATCCGCGGCGCGGTGCGCTTCGGTAGCACTTCTTCGATATCGGTCACGGAGAGGATGCCGCTGCCGTCGGCGACGCGGATGACCACCTTGCCCGCATCCGGATGCAGGTCATAGAACAGATGCGTGGAGGAAGTGACCTCAAACGCGTCTTCGTCGTTGATCTGCACCCATACCGGCGTGCCGTTCACCGCGCTCAGGCCGATGCGGTAGGACGCCGCTGCGACATAGTCCTTGATCGCAAAGGCGACGCCGTTGCCCTTCTTGAGGTACACCTCGCCCTTCGGGCCTGATTTGGTATAGGTCTCCAGGCTGGCGGTGCTGCTGTCTTTATAATCCAGATAGACCGTGCCGGTGACTTCGCCTTCTCCGGTCCAGTCCTCGGTGCCGAGCAGCGCTTCGCGCACGCTGGCATAGTTTGCCTTCGTCTCGTCATAGATGCGCACGCCGTCGAGCTGGAAGCTCTTGCCCGCGCCGACCACGATGGCGAGCGTGTAGGTATCGCAGTCGTCCTGCTTGAAGCTCACGACCGGGACGTTGTAGAGTTCATTCTCCGACTTGCCTGCCACGAGCTGACCGGCGAGGCGCTCGGTGCCGTCTTCGTTCAGCAGATAGGCCGCGACGCCGCCGGTGTTCGCATCCGTGTTCATGAACAGGTCGATGCGCGTGCCGGTGAACTTGAAGGCGACGAGCTTGGCGCTGTTCACCGGGGTACCCGTGCTCTCGAGCGTGCTGATCACGTTCTCGTAGTTCGGCGCGGCGGTTCTGGCGTCGACGGTCTCGCTGCTGGTGAGCAGGGTATCGTCATAATAGACGCTCGCCGCAGGCGTGACGTTGACGGTATTGCGGGTTTCGATGCCGGTGGTCTTGCTGGCCTTGGCGGTCTTGGTCTGGCTGAGCGACGTGAGATCGTACTCGGTGAAGGTTTTTCCGCCCACAGGGGTATAGCTCCGGCCGCTCTGCTCCGTCGGCGCGCCGGTCCAGAGCAGGTTCCGGCTTTCGATGCCGAAGACATTCGCGTCCGTGTCGTCCGACAGCGTGTCGACGTCCGACGCCAGAATGGTTTTCATCGTGTACTCGGTCACGACGGACTTCGGCGCCTTGTCGATGAGGAGATCGTAGCGCATCGTGTCATCGAACTTCTCGGTGGGGTTCGCGATCACGTGCAGCGTATCCCCTGCCGCGAGCGTACCGCCGCGGGAGAGCGCGGTGTTGGTGGCCGTCGCGTTGGATTCGTTCGGATCGGTTGTGACGTAGTTAAATCCGGACTGACCGGCGGTGGAGCGGGAGGGCACGCCCACATACTGGTCGCTTTTAGAGACGTTGACCGTCTCGCTGGTGGTCTGGTAGTCATCCACGGCGATGTTCGCCAGCGGCAGATCCGAGGCGGAGGTGATATCCACGCGGATGTTCAGCGAGGCGGGATAGCGGATGACGACATAGCCCGTGCTTCCCGCCGCATTGGAATAAGTAATGCGCTCATCCTTCGAAGTGAGCGTGCCGTGATTCCACTCCGCGACCACGGGCGCGGCGGCGTCAGCGTCGCGCGGCGTGCCGTCGTACGCTTCATAACCGTCGCGGAACTCCAGAAGCTTGGCACTGCAGCCGGTGGGAATCATGATCGTGCGGGTGCTGCGGTTGATGTGGTTTTTGTCCAGCGACATGATCCAGGAGAGCACGGTCTCCTGCTCGTGGGTGCAGAGGATCTCATTGAGCCAATGCGCGCACGTTCCCAGGTAATTTCCATTGTACGCATAGAGCTCATAGGCATACAAATCCACGACCAGAACAACCAGCCGCTGCAAGGCCGCTTTCATCTGCGCCTGCGTGATCCCGTCACGGCTGCGGGAATAGCCGCTGGTCATGGTATTCACCACATCCACCGCCAGTTCCTTCGCATCGTTGGCAAAAGAAACTCGATAGGGATCTCCGAACCAGGGTTTCCCATAAGGGCTATTGGCGAAGAGCGAGTACGACAGGAAAATACCGGTAAGGCTAAAGAGATTGGACGGCTTGATCTGCGCCTGAATCGCACTCATCAAATCATCGACCATGCCGAGAAATGCAGGGCCGGAGAAGTCCAGAAGATAGCCCAGCAGCGTTCTGAAATCCGCCTGATAATTGTCGATAAACGCCTTGCGGTTGGTGAGAACCGGCACTTTACTGCTCGAGCTGCCGTCTGTCCAGGCGGAGGACGTCAGGAAAACATCAATCAGGTTGTCTATGAAGACATCCAGCATCTTGTTTCCGAGCTTATTATCGCTGCCTGTGACCTGCACCGTGCCGAAATTCGTTGTGAGCTTGCTGTTGAACGCATCGCGCATCAGCTGCCAGGCGGTGATCTGATAAATCGGCAGTGTTCGATTATACGGATAATTGCTCGGGTTGACCGCCTTGATCAGCTCATCTTCCTTGTAGGTGCCGTTGATGGTTGTGCCGACGGCGATGGTCTTGAGCGTTTCGTACATGCGGTTGTACAGTTCCGTGTTCTGATCGGCTTCCGTGTTGCCGTAATAGGGCATGCGGTAGTCGATGCCGAGACGCTGGTGCTCGAATTCATCCGGCGAGACCTTCGGCACGGCGTCCATGGGGTTGAGGATGTTGTGAATGTTGGTGTAATACAGCGCATCCTCGTTCACAGACGCGGCCTGCGGGCACTCCCAGGTGTAGCCGTAGACGTTCTGCTTCGAGCCGCCGTAGGCATAGCCGGTGTTGTCCGTCAGCTTCTGGGCGACGAGGTTCGACACCGCCGCCGCGCGGGAGAAGCCGGTGACCCAGTATTTCACGTCGCCTGTGATGTGATTTGTCGTGAGATAGTTCTTCACGCGCTCACAGACCGTCTGCGCGCTCTTTTCAAAGCCCCAGTGGCGGCCATTGATCATCCCGTGCGTGCTGCTGTTCGGATCGCCGATGGTGACGTTATTCGCCCACTCGGCGCCATAGCCCGCGCCGCGGCAGCCGACGGCCACGAGCGTATAGGGCTTGTTTGTGCCGGTCGCGGCGTCCCAGACGGTGATGGTCTTGCTCGAGATCACGCAGCCGATGGTGTCCATGCCCGGCGCATTGAGATACTCATACTGCTGATAAAGATACGCGTCATTCCATGCAAAGCCGCACTGCTTAAAGAACGCTTTCGCGTTGGAATCCTTGTTGCTGTAATCTGTGTTGTTCCACGAATTGCCCCCGGCTCTGACGCAGTTGCCCTCATTCGAGGTAAAGGAGGCAAGGGCGAAGGCCGCGGACAGCGTTGCAAGCGGCTGATTTTCGAGCTCGTGCCACTCGTGCGTCGCCGTGGTTGTGTTCTCCAGAGCGGTGTTGTTGGCATAGGAGGAAAAATAGTCGTCCGAATAATAGAACGTCGAGGTATAGTCCACGCCGTTATAATATTTGTCCGCGTCGGAGCTGTTGCTGCCAAGGAGATTGAACGACTGGAACTTGAGCGTGCCGATGATGGTCTCGTTCAGCACCGGCGTTTGGCCCGCGGCGGTGCTCTCGGCCTTGGCCGTGGTCATGCCCAGCGGGAAGAGCGCGAGAACCTGCACGAGGACAAGCAGGAACGAAAGGATTTTTCGGGTCTGGTTTTTCATAGGAACTCTCCTGTTTCACCGGGAATGACTGCGCATTCGCCGGGGATTGGATATCAAATGGGTGCGTTCTGCCGGGCAGCCGAGGGCGCTGGCCCCTACGAGGCTCAATCCGCATCAGAGCGTAGGGCGGGTTGCTTGCGCCCGCCGTTGCCCTGCCGGAGAATGCGGCGGCCCTGCGGCGAGAAGAACAGATTGCCACACCGTCGTGCGCGACGGTGCGCAATGACACGATCGTAGTTTACATTTCCAAAAACCCCGCCGCGCTTGCGCGGCGGGGTCTGTTTTGAGTTTTACGAACCGAAGGGGTGGCCGGGATGGCCGTCGGGGTTGTTGTAGCAGATGACGTCCCAGCCGAGTTCGGCGCCGTCATCACTGCCGCCGTCCGTGTCACAATCGCCGGTCGTTCCGATGAACAGGTTGACGCCATCGAAGTAATAGGCGCAGCCGGCGTCGGCAG
>JAFRDQ010000061.1 GCA_017411225.1 Oscillospiraceae bacterium | reverse complement strand
GCGGCGAGCAGCAGCGCGTCGCCATCGCCCGCGCGCTGGTGAACAATCCCCGCATGATCATTGCGGACGAGCCCACCGGCAATCTCGACCCGGTGCGCAGCCTCGATCTGATGCTGCTGCTGGAGAAGATCAACGAGCTGGGCACGACGGTTCTCGTGGTCACGCATGAAAAGGAGCTGGTCAACGCGTTCTCCAAGCGCGTCATTGCCATTGATTCCGGCAAGGTGATCAGCGACGGAATGGACGGGTATTACGGCTATGAGAATGAGTAGATTTTTCTTCCTGCTCGGTCAGGGTGTTAAAAATATTTTCACGCACGGGTTCATGTCCTTTGCGAGCGTCGCGGTCATCACGGTGTGCCTGTTCATCATGGGCTGCTTCTCGCTCATCACGCTCAATATTGACAACATGATCGCCGAGATGCAGAGCCAGAACCGCGTCATCGCCTATGTGAACGAGGATTTCTCCGAGGAGCAGGCCCGCGCCATCGAGTCGGACCTTCAGAAGCTTGACAACATTGAGTCGCTCGAATTTGTCACGCGCGAGGAAGCGCTGGAGGCGTTTGAATCGGATTACAATGACAGCCTGTTTGAGGACATTGACTCCAGCGTCCTGCGCGACCGTTTTGTGCTTTCGCTCACGGATCTGTCGCTCATGAAGGAGACGAAGACCGAGCTGGAACAGGTGGACGGCATTGTCAAGGTCACGGCGCATCTGGAATACGCCGAGAAGTTCGTCACGCTCCGGAACATCGTGAGCATCGTCTCCGTCATTCTGGTCGTCACGCTCATCGTCGTCTCGCTCTTCATCATGACGAACACGATCAAGCTCGCCACGTTCACGCGGCGCGAGGAGATCGCCATCATGCGCATGGTCGGCGCGACCAACGGCTTCATCCGTCTGCCTTTTGTGGTGGAGGGCCTGGTGCTCGGCGCGCTCGGCGGCGCGATCGCCTATGGCCTCGTCGCGCTGGTCTACCACCTCGCCACCGAAAAGCTCCTCGCCGCCATGGCGTTCGGCTTTGTGGTGCTGGTGCCGTTCTCCACCGTGGCGCTGCCGCTGCTGGGCGTGTTCCTCGGCGTCGGCATCCTCGTGGGCGTCCTCGGCGGCGTCTCCGCGATCCGGAATTATCTCAAGGTATAAGGATACGCCGAACCAACCGCCGCGTGTATCTTGACGGCGTATTTTCCGCCTGATCTTGTCTCGAAATCTTGAAATACACAAAGTATTCCTGCGATTTCTCACCTTCATCAGACGAAAAATCCGCTCGCCAATCTAAACGCATCGATTGGTCCGCCGCATCCTCTTTTAGGCAAGCTATTTCACACAACAGGAGTTGTTTTGATTTATGAAACGTACCACCGCAGTCAGAGTGATTTGTATTGTTCTGGCGCTGATCTTTGTGCTGAGCCTGCTCACGGTCATCATTCCCGCGCGGGCGAACGCCGTCTCGCAGTCGGAGATCAACGCCCTGCAGGCCAAGCGCGACCAGATCCGCGCCCAGCAGGTCGAGCAGCAGAACCAGATCGACGGGCTCCGCAATGAAAAGGCGGGCGTCCTCGAGCAGAAGGCCGCGCTCGACCAGGAGGCCAACCTCACGCAGGAGGAGATCAACGTCGTGCAGGAGCAGATTGAGCTCTATGCCGACCTGATCGTCGAAAAGAAGGCCGAGCTTGAACAGGCCAGGGCCGAGGAGGCCAAGCAGTCCGAGCTCTTCCGCGCGCGCATGCGCGAGATGGAAGAGGGCGGCAAGCTTTCCTTCATCGTCGTCCTGCTCGAGAGCCGCAGCATCTCCGATCTGCTCACGCGCATCGACATGATCAGCGAGGTCATGAGCTATGACAAGGCGCTCGAGAAGGCGCTCATGGACGCGCGCGCCAAGGTCGAGGAGGCCGAAAAGGCCCTCGAGGACGCCAAGGCCGAGCAGGAGGCCAAGAAGGGCGAGCTCGAAGCGCGCAAGGCCGATCTTCTGGCGCAGGTCGCCGAGGCCGAGGCGCTGGTCAAGTCGCTTGAAAACGACATTGAGGCCTACAAGGCTGCATACAATGAGACCGAGGCTGCAAAGCAGGCCCTGCAGCGCGAGATCGATGCGAAGGTCGCCCAGATGGAGGCCGAGCGCCGCGCCGCCGAAGAGGCCGCCCGCAAGGCCGCCGAGGAGGCCGCCCGTCAGCAGGCACAGCAGCAACAGCAGCAACAGCAGCAGACGTCCCAGCCCACGCAGCCGACCACGCCGACCTACACCACCGGCACCGGCAGCATGGTCTGGCCGTGCCCGAGCTGCCACACGATCACGAGTGAG
This sequence comes from Oscillospiraceae bacterium, assembly GCA_017411225.1. Taxonomy (GTDB): domain Bacteria; phylum Bacillota; class Clostridia; order Oscillospirales; family Oscillospiraceae; genus CAG-103. The sequence goes on along the minus strand of JAFRDQ010000061.1, from coordinate 7,269 downwards.
TTCGGCTGGCGCATTCATCCGATTTACGGCACCAGCAAGTATCACTCCGGCGTGGACATCGGCGCGAGCTACGGCGCCACCGTCATCGCCGCCGATTCCGGCACCGTCATCACGGCGGGCTGGGTCTCCGGCTATGGCAACTGCATCGTCATCAGCCACGGCAACGGCATCTCCACGCTCTACGGCCATCTGAGCTCCATCGCCGTATCCTCCGGCCAGAGCGTCTCGCGCGGCCAGACGATCGGCTATGTCGGCTCCACCGGCAACTCCACCGGCCCGCACCTCCACTGGGAGGTCACGGTCAACGGCGAGAGACAGAATCCGCTGAATTACGCGAGCTGACGCTTCGCGTCTCGATCGAAACCCGCTCACCGGACAGCCAGCATTTGGCTGTCCGGTAGCGTGCTAAATTGGAGGAACTCCATGGAAGAACAAAACACCCCTCAGACCCCGCACACCAAACGAAAAAAAGCGCGCCGGCGGGCGGATTTCGCGCCCATTCGCTCGGCGCTTACGACGATAATAGCCTGTGTCCTCTGCGTTGCCATCACCGTGGGCGTGATGAGCCTCATGTTTTTCTCCCGCTTCGGCGGCGTCGCGAACTACAAGATGGCCCGCAAGCTCATGGAGGTCAAGGAGGTCATTGACCAGAACTACATCGGCGAGAGCGACCCCACCGCCATTGAAAACGGCGCCGCCGCCGCCATGGTCAGCGCCCTCGGCGACCAGTGGAGCTATTACATGACGCCTGAGGAATACAAGGCCTATCTCATGTATTCCGCCAACGAGTACGCCGGCATCGGCGTCACAATCCAGCCCGAGACGACGGACGGCGGCTTCAAGATCGTCTCCGTCACGGCGCAGTCTCCCGCCGAGAGCGCGGGGCTCGTCGCGGGTGATGTGATTCTCGCCGTCGACGGCACGGACGTCTCCGGCAAGACTCTCAGCGAGGTGCAGCAGCTCATCCGCGCCAAGCTCGATAAGACGATCTCCTTCTCCATCCGCGGCGAGGACGGGCGCACGCGCACCGTCTCCGTGGACTGCACCGTCATCCACACCGACCCGGTCTCGTTCAAGATGCTCGAGAACAACGTCGGCTATGTCCAGATCAACAACTTCGAGAGCGGCTGCGGCGACAGCGCCATCAAGGCCATCGACCAGCTCCTGTCGGACGGCGCGGGCGCGCTTGTCTTTGACGTGCGCAACAATCCCGGCGGCAAGCTCTCCGAGCTCATCACGCTGCTCGACCACATCCTACCCGAGGGGGATCTCTTCGTCAGCGTCGATCGCTCCGGCAAGGAGACCGTCACGAAGTCGGATAACGTCTGTGTCAAGGTGCCGATGAGCGTGCTCGTCAACGCCAATACCTACAGCGCGGCTGAGTTCTTCGCCGCCGCCCTGCGCGAATACGACTGGGCGACCATCGTCGGCGAGAACACCACCGGCAAGGGCCGCAGCCAGACCACGCTGCTGCTCTCCGACGGCAGCGCCGTGCACATCTCCAGCAACAAATATCTCACGCCCCAGCGCGTGGACCTCTCCGAGCAGGGCGGCCTGATCCCCGACCAGACCGTCACCCCCGGCGATGATCCGGAGGTCGACCAGCAGCTCAATGCCGCGATTTCGGCAGTTTTGAATTAACAACAATAACAGTAAGGAGTTTTCATCACATGGCTAACGAGAGCAGATACAAAATGAGCGAAGAGCGCCGTCAGGCGCTCGTGGAAGAGCTCCAGCAGCTCGAAACCGTCGGCATGAAGGAAGCCGCCGCCCGCATCGCGGAGGCCCGCTCCTTCGGCGACCTGTCTGAGAACAGCGAGTATGACGAGGCCAAGAACGAGCAGGGCAAAATCGCCTCCCGCATCGCCGAGCTCAGGGATCTCGTCGAGAACGCGATCATCGTCGCCAAGGGCAGCGAGGCCAGCGACGTCGTCTCCATCGGCTCGCGCGTGCGCGTGCAGGATCTCGAGGACGACTCCGAGGAGGAGTACCAGATCGTCGGCTCCCAGGAGATCGACCCGATGAACGGCCGCATCAGCGACGACAGCCCCTTCGGCTTCGCGCTCAAGGGCCACCGCGTCGGCGATATCGTCGCGGTCGAAGCCCCCGCCGGAGAGCTCAAGTTCAAGATCCTTGCCCTCGAAAATGAGTAACGTCCAACCGGGCGCGCTCCATTCCGCCGCCGGACAAAGGCTGCGCCTGTGTCCGCCGTCTGCATATCCGCTTCCCCGGTTCTCCTTTCCAAATCAAACCCGCTTCGCTGGGCTTTGATTTGGTATTTGATTTAACTGTAGGGCGTTATGTGACCGCCCGCGAGAGGAAAGAAAGAATATGTCCAAAGAAACCAACACCCCCGCCGCTGCGCCGGAGCAGGACCTCTCCGAGCTTCTGCAGATCCGCCGCGACAAGCTCAAGGCGCTCCAGGACGAGGGCCGCAATCCCTTTGAGCAGACGCGCTTTGTGCGCACCGCCTGGTCGGCCGAGATCAAGGCCAATTTCGACGCCTTCAACGAAAAGAACGTCGCCGTCGCCGGCCGCATCATGTCCAAGCGCGGCATGGGCAAGGCCATCTTCTGCCACATCCAGGACGACCGCGGCCAGATCCAGCTCTACATCCGCAAGGACGCCGTCACCGAGCAGGAGTTCGCCGATTTCCGCAAGTATGACATCGGCGATATCGTCGGCGTCACCGGCTTCGTCTTCCAGACCAAGACGGGCGAGATCAGTGTGCACGTCGAGTCCGTCGTGCTGCTCTCGAAGTCTCTCCGTCCGCTGCCTGAGAAGTTCCACGGCATGACGAACACTGAGCTCAAGTACCGCCAGCGCTACGTCGACCTCATCATGTCGAATGAGAGCCGCCGCAACTTTGAGATCCGCTCCGCCTTCATCCGCCACGTCCGCCGCTATCTGGACGACCACGGCTACATGGAGGTCGAGACCCCGGTGCTCAACACCATCTCCGGCGGCGCCACGGCCCGCCCCTTCATCACGCACCATAACACGCTCGATATGGACATGTATCTGCGCATCGCCACCGAGCTCAACCTCAAGCGCCTGATCGTCGGCGGCATCGAGCGCGTCTATGAGATCGGCCGCATCTTCCGCAACGAGGGCATGGACACCAAGCACAACCCCGAGTTCACCACGGTCGAGCTCTATCAGTCCTATGCCGATTTCAACGACATGATGGACCTCTTCGAGGAGCTCCTGTCCTCCGCCGCGAAGGACATCGTCGGCAGCTATCAGCTCCAGTGGCAGGGCTATGACATTGACCTCACGCCCGGCTGGCCGCGCCTGACGATGGCCGAGGCCGTGAAAAAGTATGTCGGCGTCGACTTCATGGCCCTCACCGACGACGCCGAGGCCGTTGCCGCGGCGAAGGCCGCGGGCGTCGATATGGAGAAGGTCGAGCCCACCTGGGGCCATGCGCTCTATGAGTGCTTCGATCAGAAGGTCGAAGAGCAGCTCATCCAGCCCACCTTCATCACCATGCACCCCGTGGACGTCTCTCCGCTGGCCAAGCGCAGCCCTGCCGACCCGCGCCTGACCGAGCGCTTCGAGCTCTTCATCTGCCACAGCGAGATGGGCAACGCCTTCTCCGAGCTCAACGACCCCATCGACCAGCGCCAGCGCTTCCAGAAGCAGGTGGAGCTCCGCGCCAAGGGCGACGACGAGGCCGGCATGATGGACGAGGACTTCATCAACGCGCTCGAGTACGGCATGCCCCCCACGGGCGGCCTCGGCATCGGCATTGATCGCTGCGTCATGCTTCTCTGCGGCGTGAACTCCATCCGCGACGTCATCCTCTTCCCCACGATGAAGCCGGAGAACTGAGGGTTATGAAAAAGCTCTTCGGCGGCCTGAATCTCACGTGGCCCAAGATCGTCATCGGCGCGATCTTAGCCGGTGCTTATACCGCCCTCATGGCGATTCTTCCCGCCGCGAAGGACACGTCCTTTGCCGATATCAGCATCAGCTTCGAGGTGTGGATCCTCTTCGGCATCCTCATCATCACGAACAGTAAAACGCCGCTCGAGTCGGCGCTCAAGTGCTTCGTGTTCTTTCTCATCAGCCAGCCGCTGGTCTACCTCATTCAGGTGCCGTTTTCGCGCATGGGCTGGGGCATCTTCGTATATTATCCGCCCTGGTTTTACTGGACGCTCTTCACGCTCGTCATGGGCTATGTCGGCTGGTACATGCGCAAAGAGAAATGGTGGAGCCTCGTGATTCTCGGCGCGATGCTTGTCCTGCTGACGTATCACTATGCGGGCTTCCTGCGCGAGAGCATTTCGTTCTTCCCGAACCATCTGCTGAGCGCGATCTTCTGCGCCGTCACGATGATCGCCTATCCGCTGTGCATCTTCGAGCGCAGGCAGCTGCGCACGGCGGGGGTCATCCTGAGCGTCGTCCTGCTCATCACGGCCACTGTGCTGGTGCTCGCGACAGGCCCAACCGCCTACGAGACCGATATCCTCGCAAACGGCGGCTCTCTCGGCGCGACGTTCGACGATACCTACACCGCCGAGCTCGCCGATCCCGCCTGCGGTGAATTGTCCATCCGCTATGAGGAGAATCTGGAGGACTACATGGTGCATGCGCGGTTCACCAAAACCGGCAGCACCGAGCTCATCCTCACCGCCCCCGACGGCACGCAGCAGCGCTTCGCCATCGAGATCGGACGAGACACGTACGATATTGCACCAATTACACCATAACCAAACGGAAAGAGCCCGCCGCAGCGGGCTCTTTCCTTATCCGCGTTTGATTAACCATAATATAATTACGTAAATACTAGAGTGGAGCGTGGAGAGTGGAGTTAGGAGTTAGGAATTAGGAATTAGGAATGAAGGTATTGGCTCGCGCCAATGAATCAAATCGCCGCTTTGCGGCACCATCAATTCCTAACTCCTAATTCCTCATTCCTAATTTAAAAATCTCTCCACCCTCCACGCTCTTTTATCGTTTTGTCTCTTGCAATCCCTCAGTCTCTGCGTTATACTTTCCCTCGTGCGAAAAAAGGAGGGAATGGCATGACACTCACACCGCGCATGTTTCTCATCGTCTGTCCGCTGCTGTTTCTGGCGGGCTTCGTCGATTCCATCGGCGGGGGCGGGGGACTGATCTCCCTGCCCGCGTATCTCTTCGCGGGTCTGCCCGTGCATTCCGCCGTCGCCACGAACAAGCTCTCCTCCGCCTGCGGCACCTCGGTCGTCACGGCGCGGTTTATCAAAAACGGCCTTGTGAACTTCCGGGTCGTGCTCCCCGGTGTCGCCGCCGCGATGCTCGGCTCCGCCATCGGCGCGCGCTTATCGCTCCTCGCAAGCGAGGCGCTCATCCGCTGGCTGCTCCTGCCGGTGCTGCCGATCGCCGCCTTCTTCGTCTTAAACCGCCATCTCTTCCCGGATCGGGAAAACGCCCCCGCCGTCGCGGACCGGCGCACGGTCGTGGTCTGCGTCATCGCGTCGCTCTTCATCGGCGTCTATGACGGGTTCTACGGCCCCGGCACGGGTACCTTTCTCATCATCGCCTTCACGGTCTTTGCCAAAATGAGCGTCGGCGCCGCGAACGCGCAGGCGAAGGTCATCAATCTCACGACGAATCTCACGTCCCTCGCCGTCTTTCTCGCGAGCGGGCAGGTCGTCATCACGCTCGGCCTCGCCGCCGCGGTGTGCAACATGCTCGGCGGCTATGTGGGCGCCGGACTCGCCATGGAGAAGGGGACAAAAATTACAAGACCCACGATTTTAATTGTTCTTTTGTTACTCCTTTTTAAGATCTTAACAGAACGCTGAAATGGCGCCGATTTTCGGCGTCATCTTTGTCGTATTTTACAGTTGACATTGATTTTCAACACGAAATATTGTGTTGACGTCACTTGACAGAACCTATATCTAGTGGTAACATGACTATTGCACGCAAGACGTGCACGGAGGAAAAAATGCTCATTTCAGGCTTGCAAAAGATGACGCTGCTGGACTATCCCGGCCGCGTGGCCTGCACGGTTTTCACCGGCGGGTGCAACTTCCGCTGTCCCTTCTGCCACAATGCGTCTCTGGTCATTCCGGAGGAGCTGCGCGCAGCCGACGGCGGCGTGGAGGCGATTCTCGCCTTCCTCAAAAAGCGCCAGGGCCTGCTCGACGGCGTCGCCATCACGGGCGGCGAACCGCTCCTGCACGCCGACATGGCGGACTTCCTGCGGCAGATCCGCGCGCTGGGCTATCAGATCAAGCTCGATACGAACGGCTCGTTCCCGGAGCGGCTCATCTCCCTCGTGGAGGAGGGTCTGGTCGACCGCGTGGCAATGGATATCAAAAACGCCCCCGGCCTCTATGCTGAGACGGCGGGCTTCCCGCTTTTGGACATCGCGCCGATCGAGCGCAGCAAGAACTTCCTGCTCGAAGGGCATGTGGAATACGAATTTCGCACCACCGTCGTGAGGGGTCTGCACACGACCGAGAGCCTCGTCGAGGCGGCGCGCTGGATCGAAGGCGCAAAGGAATATTATCTCCAGCAATTCAAGGACTCCGGCGAGCTGCTCGACGGAAGCGGGCTCGGCGCGTTCGATAACGACGAGATGCACGCGCTGGCAGACGCCGTGCGTCCGATCATCCCGACCGTGCAGCTGCGCGGCGTGGATTAAAGAGAGAGAAATTACTATACCATAGAGAGAAGAGGGAACCACCATGTATCAGGTCATCAAGAGAGACGGCAAGATCGTTGATTTTGACATCACCAAGATCGCGAACGCCATCAAAAAGGCCTTCGAGGCCACGAACACCGATTATAACGACAGCGTCATCGATTTCCTGGCGCTGAAGGTCTCCGCCGACTTCCTGCCGAAGATCAAGGACGGCAAGGTCGCCGTCGAGGACGTGCAGGACAGCGTCGAGGCCGTGCTCTCCCGCGGCGGCTATGAGTCTGTCGCCAAGGCGTACATCCTCTACCGCAAGCAGCGCGAGAAGCTGCGCAACATGAACTCCACCTATCTGGACTACAAGGAGACCGTGGACAAGTACCTCAAGGTGGCCGACTGGCGCGTGAAGGAAAACTCCACCGTCACCTATTCCGTCGGCGGTCTGATCCTCTCCAACTCCGGCGCCATCACGGCCAACTACTGGCTCAGCGAGGTGTATGACGAGGAGATCGGCAACGCCCACCGCAACTGCGACATTCACCTGCACGACCTCTCCATGCTCACCGGCTACTGCGCCGGCTGGAGTCTCAAGCAGCTGATTCAGCAGGGCCTCGGCATCCCGGGCAAGATCAACT
>JAFRDQ010000060.1 GCA_017411225.1 Oscillospiraceae bacterium | reverse complement strand
CATAAAAATTACAGGCCGCTTTAGCGGCGGCCTGTAACAGTAATGCGGTTGGTAAACTTTTCAGTGCGTCTTGAGACGCGGCCAGTAGCAGGCCCTTCTAGGGCCTCACAAACCACCAGTTCAACTGGTGGTTTTGATTATTCCATGATTCCGCTGCCGAGGATGCGGCTGTGTTCGTCGTAGAGCACCGCATATTGCCCGGGCGCCGGTGCGCGCACCGGCCCGTCGAATCGGATGCGCACCGCTCCGGGACGCTCGCAGAAAACCGTACCCTCTGCCGGCGTGTGGTGCGCGCGGATCTGAATCCTCACATACAGTGCCTCGCCCGGCTCCGGCGGCGCCATTCCCATCCATTCCACCGCGCCGCAGCGGATCTCGCGCCGCAGCAGGGAAGCGGCGTCACCGAGCACGACGGTGTTTGTCTCAGCACATATTCGGTTTACATAAAGCCTGCCCGCAGACGCGATCCCGAGTCCGCGCCGCTGACCGATCGTGTAGCGGTGAATGCCGCCGTGCGCTCCGAGAACCGCACCGTTTTCATCCACGAAGTCGCCGCGCTCCGGCAGCGCCGCTGTGTGCGCGGCAAGGTAGTCGGCATAGTGCCCGTCCGTGATGAAGCAAAGCTCCTGCGAATCCGGGATTTCCGCCGAGGGCAGGCGCAGGCTTGACGCAATCGCGCGCACCTCGCGTTTTGTGTATGCGCCGAGCGGCAGGATCGTGCGCTGCAGCTGCGCCTGCGTCAGGCGGCAGAGCATGTAGCTCTGATCCTTCTTCCGGTCCGCGCCTGCCTGCACGGCACAGCGCCCGGACTCCGTGCGCACCACCGAGGCATAATGCCCGGAGGCGACGGCGTCGGCCTGAAAGAGATCGGCCGCATAGAGCAGCCATTTCCATTTGACCGCGCGGTTGCACGCCACGCAGGGATTCGGCGTCACGCCCCGCAGACGATCGGAGAGAAACGGCGCCTTCACCTCGTTTTCAAAGCCGGAGACGCAGTTGATGATATGATAATGGATGCCGAGTCTGCGCGCGGTCTCCCGGGCGGCGTCGATCTCGCAGCAGCGGCTCGAGCCGGAGGCCCATGTGCGCAGCGTCACGCCAATGACCTCATGCCCCGCTGCTTTCAGCAGACCCGCCGCAACGGCGCTGTCCACGCCGCCGGAGAGCCCCGCCACAATGCGTGCCATATGCATCCCTCCATTCTGATATCCTATTGACTTAATAGGATAAAAAAGTTATACTGCGAATGTCAGAAAAAGTCAACCCGACGAGGAGGAACGATCATGAAACTCGCGCTTTGCCAGATGCGCATGTCGGAGCACATGGAGGACAATTTTGAACACGCCCGCGCGCAGATCTTCGCCGCCGCGGCGCAGGGAGCCCGGCTCATCTGCTTTCCGGAGATCCAGCTCTCGCCCTTTTTCCCGCAGTATGCGGGGCGGGACGCGTCCCGCTGGGCGATCGGGCCGGACAGCCGCTATGTGCGCGGCGTGCAGGAAGCCTGCCGCGAGGCGGGAATCTATGCCGCGCCGAATTTCTATGTGGAGGAAAACGGACGGCGCTATGACATGAGCCTGCTCATCGACGACCGGGGCGAGATCCTCGGCCGCCAGAAGATGGTGCACATCGCGCAGGCCGCCTGCTTCTATGAGCAGGACTATTACACCCCCTCGGAGGAGGGCTTTCAGGTATTTGAGACGCCGCTGGGCAGCATCGGCATCGTCGTCTGCTTCGACCGGCACTATCCCGAGAGCGTGCGCACGCTCGCGCTGCGCGGGGCGGATCTGATTCTGATCCCCACGGCGAACACAAAGGCCGAGCCGTCCGAGCTCTTTCAGTGGGAGATCCGCGTGCAGGCGTTTCAGAGCAGCGTGAACATCGCCATGTGCAACCGCGTCGGCCTGGAGGGCGAGATGGACTTCTCCGGCGAATCGCTGGTCGCGGATTATGAGGGCAATCTGACCGCACTCGCGGACGATACCGCGCAGCTGCTCTTTGCCGAAGTCGATCTGGACGCCGCTGCGGAGACGCGAAGGCGCAAGCCCTATACTTCGCTGCGCCGCCCAGCACTTTACGAATAAAGGAGTGAACCGAAATGGCGCAAAAGGAAAACAAATTTGAAGGCCTCGGCCTCGCCACACAGGCTGTCCACACCGGCACGGATTATGACGCCGAGACCGGCGCGGTGCGCCGCCCGCTGCACATGGCCAACAGCTATAAGCTGCCGGACGATCTCTCCAAGGTGAACTATTCGTCCACGGATCTGCTCATGTATGCCCGCAACGGAAACGCCAACCAGCACTGGCTCGAGGAGAAGGTCGCTGCGCTCTACGGCGCGAAGGACGCCATCGTCCTCGCCAGCGGCGTCGGCGCGCTGCACGCCCTGTTCTGGACGCTGCTGAGAAGCGGCGACCGCGTTGTCTATCCGAACGTGAGCTACATGGCGGTCTACCGCATGTTCCATGAGCTCTTCAACCGCAAATTCGGCGTGGAGACCGTCATGGTCGACATGACCGATCTCGACGCGGTCAAGAAGGCCATCACGCCCGGCACGCGCCTCGTGCACATCGAAACGCCCGATAACCCCACCGTCGGCGTCACGGACATCGCGGCAGTGGCCGAGATCGCCCACGCCAACGGCGCGCTTCTGAGCGTGGACAACACCTTCGCCTCGCCCCTCAATCAGCGCCCGCTCGACCTCGGCGCCGACTTCGTCGTGGATGCGCTCACGAAGTATGTCAACGGACACGGCGACGCGCAGGGAGGCGCGATCGTCTCGAATGATCTCGAGACCATGGACCGCATCCGCTATGAGGCGCAGGTGAACGTCGGCGCGGTCATCAGCCCGTTCAACGCCTGGCAGATCTTCCGCGGCTCGGTCACGTTCCCGCTGCGCATGGAGCGCATCAACGCCTCCACGCTGCGCATTGCCCGCTGGCTCGAGACGCTCCCGTGCGTCACGTTCGTGTCCTATCCGGGGCTGGAGAGCAATCCGGGCTTCGCCGTCGCGCAAAAGCAGATGCAAAACGGCTTCGGCGGCGTCATTTCCTTCGGTCTCAATGCGGATGACAAGACCGTCGAGCGCTTCTGCGCCGCGCTCAAGGTCGTCACGTTCGCGGTCTCGCTCGGGCATGATGAGAGCCTCATCTTCCCGCAGCCGAGCTATGACGAGCGTATCCACCTCTACCCGGAGCCGTTCCGGCGCGGCTTCCTGCGCTTCTCCGTCGGTCTCGAGGATGCGGAGGACATCATCGCGGATCTGGAGCAGGCGCTCCGGGCGGTTTCGCTGCTGTAATCACAGTCACAACATCAAAGGGGCGCACCTGAACGGTGTGTCCTTTTTTGCACAGAACGCACATTCATTTTCACAAGGATTTTTGCGGCGGAAATGGTAATTTTGTGAATCGCTCCAAACTTTTTCCGGCCTGTACTGAAAGCGTTGACATGCCCTGAAAATGGTAGTACCTTAATAAAACAAAATAAAGACATCTATCGGTTTTTATAAATCGACGCTTTATTTTACGGCAACTTATCCAAGAATCGGGAGGGCATTTTATGCAAAGCAACCGAGACGAGCGGTTCCCGCTGTATGATTCCGCCTTTGAGCACGACGCCTGCGGCATCGGCGCGGTGATCAGCATCCGCGGCGAGCAGACGCACAGCACCGTGGACAACGCGCTCAAAATCGTCGAAAAGCTCCAGCACCGCGCCGGCAAGGACGCCTGCGGCGAAACCGGCGACGGCGTGGGCCTCATGATGCAGATTCCGCATAAGCTCATGGTCAAGGCCGCCGCGGCGTGCGGCGTGGAGGATCTGGGCGATGCGCGCAGCTACGGCGTCGGCATGTTCTTCTTTCCGCAGGACACGCTCACGCGCCTGCAGGCGAAAAAGATGCTCGAAATCATCGTGCGCCGCCACGGCGTGGAGTTTCTCGCCTGGCGCGAGGTGCCCACCTGCCCGGAGGTGCTGGGCGAGACGGCGCGAGCCGCCATGCCCGCCATCCGCCAGTGCTTTGTCCGCCGCCCGGAGAATGTGGCCGAGGGGCTGGACTTTGACCGCTTGCTCTATATCATCCGGCGCGAGTTTGAGCAGAGCGACATCGGCACCTATATCGTCTCCTTCTCCAGCCGCACGATTGTCTATAAGGGCATGTTCTTAGTCAACCAGCTGCGCGCGTTCTATCAGGATCTGCAGGATCCGGACTGCGAGAGCGCCATGGCGATGGTGCACTCCCGCTTTTCCACCAACACGAACCCCAGCTGGGAGCGCGCGCACCCGAACCGCCTCATCATGCACAACGGCGAGATCAACACCATCCGCGGCAACGCCGACCGCATGCTCGCCCGCGAGGAGACGATGCACTCGCCCGTCTTTTCCGGGGATGACATGGACCGCATCTTCCCCGTGGTGGACGCGCGCGGCTCCGACTCCGCCATGCTCGACAACACGCTTGAATTTCTCATGATGAACGGCATCGAGCTGCCGCAGGCCGTCATGATGACGGTGCCGGAGCCGTGGGCAAACGACCGGAAAATGTCGCAGACCAAGCGCGATTTCTATTCCTATTACGCCACCATGATGGAGGCGTGGGACGGCCCCGCCGCCATCGTCTTCTCCGACGGCGACGCCGTCGGCGCGGTGCTCGACCGCAACGGTCTGCGCCCCTGCCGCTGGTATCAGACGAAGGACGATTATCTCATCCTCTCCTCCGAGGTCGGCGTGCTCGATCTGGCGGCGGAGAACATCGTGCGCAAATCCCGCCTGCAGCCGGGGCGGATGCTGCTGGTCGACACGAAGCAGCAGCGCCTCATCGGTGATACGGAGCTCAAGGAGCGCTATGCCTCCCAGAGCCCCTACGGCGAATGGCTCGATCAGCATCTCGTCCACCTCGAGGAGCTCCCGATCCCGAACCACAAGCCGCCCGCCCACACGCAGGAGCAGCGCGATAAGCTCTATAAGGCCTTCGGCTATACCTATGAGGAGGTCAAGGAGGCCATCATCCCCATGGCGAAAAACGGCGCCGAGCCGATCGCCTCCATGGGCACGGATATCCCGCTCGCCGTCCTCTCCGAGGCGCGCCAGCCCCTCTTCAGCTACTTTAAGCAGCTCTTCGCGCAGGTCACGAACCCGCCCATCGACGCGATCCGCGAAAAGCTCGTCACGGACACGGCGGTCTATCTCGGCGCGGACGGCAATCTCCTCGAGGAGCGGGAGGAAAACTGCAGCGTGCTGCAGATCAAAAATCCGATCCTCACCAGCGTCGATCTCATGAAGATCCGCCACATGGAGCAAAAGCAGTTCCATGTCGAGACGATCAGCCTGCTCTACTATAAGCGCACGCCGCTCGAGCAGGCGGTCGAGCGCCTCTTCGTCGCCTGTGACAGGGCGTATCAGAAGGGCGCGAACATCCTCATCCTCTCCGACCGCGGCGTGGACGAAAACCACGTGGCCATCCCGTCGCTGCTCGCGGTCTCGGCGGTGCAGAAGTATCTCGTCCGCTCGAAAAAGCGCACGGCGGTCTCCCTCATCCTCGAGAGCGCGGAGCCCAGAACCGTGCACCATTTCGCCGCCCTCCTCGGCTACGGCGCGCAGGCCATCAACCCCTATCTCGCGCAGGAGTGCATCGAGGAGCTCGTCACGCTGGATTTGCTGGACAAAGACCCCGGCGCCGCGATCGCGGACTACAATCAGGCCGTCCTGAACGGCATCGTCAAGATCGCCTCCAAGATGGGCATCTCCACCATCCAGTCCTATCAGGGCGCGCAGATCTTCGAGTGCGTCGGCATCAGCCGCGCCGTCATCGACCGCTATTTCACCGGCACGACCAGCCGCGTCGAGGGTGTCGGCATGGAGGAGATCGGCGAGGGCGTCGAGTGGAAGCACGACCAGGCCTTCGAGCCCCTCGGCCTCGGCATTGACACGACGCTCAACTCCGTCGGCAGCCACAAGCTTCGCTCCGGCCCGCACGGCGAGGATCATATGTATAGCCCTCTCACGATCAAGCTCCTGCAGAAGGCGGCATGGGAGGGCGACTATGAGGCGTTCAAGCAATATACCGCCCGCGTCGACAATCTCGAGGTGCCGCACACCCTGCGCGGCCTGCTCGATGTGAAAAAAGACCCGAATGGCGGCGTCCCCCTCGAGGAGGTCGAGCCGGTCGAGTCGATCGTAAAGCGCTTTAAGACCGGCGCGATGAGCTACGGTTCCATTTCGCAGGAGGCGCACGAGTGCCTCGCCGTCGCGATGAACACCCTCGGCGGCAAATCCAATTCCGGCGAGGGCGGCGAGCGGCCCGAGCGGCTGCATGACCCGCTCCGCTGCTCCGCCATCAAGCAGATCGCCTCCGGCCGCTTCGGCGTCACGAGCGCTTACTTAAACAGCGCGCAGGAGCTGCAGATCAAGATGGCGCAGGGCGCCAAGCCCGGCGAGGGCGGCCACCTGCCCGGCAGCAAGGTCTATCCGTGGATCGCCAAAACGCGCTATTCCACGCCCGGCGTCGCGCTCGTGAGCCCGCCGCCGCACCATGATATCTATTCCATCGAGGATCTCGCGCAGCTGATCTTCGATCTCAAGAACGCCAACCGCCATGCCCGCATCAGCGTCAAGCTCGTCTCCGAGGCCGGCGTCGGCACGATCGCCTGCGGCGTGGCCAAGGCCGGGGCGCAGGTCGTGCTGATCTCCGGCTATGACGGCGGCACCGGCGCCGCCCCAGGCTCGTCGATTCACGATGCGGGTCTCCCGTGGGAGCTCGGCGTCGCCGAGGCGCACCAGACCCTCGTGAAAAACGGCCTGCGCGAGCAGGTGGTCATCGAGACGGACGGCAAGCTCATGACCGGGCGCGACGTGGCCGTCGCCTGCATGCTCGGCGCGGAGGAGTTCGGCTTTGCCACGGCCCCGCTCGTCACGCTCGGCTGCTGCATGATGCGCGTGTGCAATCTCGACACCTGCCCCGTCGGCGTCGCCACGCAGAACCCGATGCTGCGCGCCCGCTTTGCCGGCAAGCCCGAATATGTGATGAACTTCATGCGCTTCGTGGCCGAGGAGCTGCGCGAATTCATGGCCGCCGCCGGTGTGCGCACGGTCGATGAGCTCGTCGGCAGAAGCGATCTGCTCGAGGTGCGCCAGAAGCGCATCACCCACCGCGCCGAGACGGTCGATCTCTCGGCCCTGCTCGTCAATCCCTACGGCGAGGAGGTGCCGCACTTCGCGCCCGAGGCGGTCTATAACTTCAAGCTCGAGGAGACGAAGGACTGCGCCGTGCTCCTGAAGAAGCTCGGCAAGAGTCTCAAAACCACGAAGAAGGGCAAGCTGGAATTGGACGTCTCCAGCACCGACCGCGCCTTCGGCACGCTCTTCGGCTCGGAGATCACCCGCGCCTGCGGCGAGACCCTGCCCGAGGACAGCTATGTCATCACCTGTCACGGCGGCGGGGGACAGTCCTTCGGCGCGTTCATCCCGCAGGGCCTCACGCTCCGCTTGGAGGGCGACAGCAACGACGGCTTCGGCAAGGGTCTCTCCGGCGGCAAGCTCGTCGTCTTCCCGCCCGAGGGCAGCACCTTCCGCGCGGATGAAAACATCATCGTCGGCAACGTCGCGCTCTATGGCGCCACCTCCGGCACGGCGTTTATCTCCGGCGTCGCGGGCGAGCGCTTCTGCGTGCGCAACTCCGGCGCGACCGCCGTCGTCGAGGGCGTGGGCGACCACGGCTGCGAGTATATGACCGGCGGCGTCGCCGTCATCCTCGGCGCCACGGGCAAAAACTTCGCGGCGGGCATGTCCGGCGGCGTCGTGTATGTGCTCGATGAATGCCACGATCTCTACACCCGCCTGAATAAAACCGGCCTCGTCATGTCCACGCTCTCCGAGCGGGAGGACGTCGACCGCCTGCGCGGACTGCTGACCCGGCACGCAAAGGAGACCGGCTCGGAGAAGGCGAAGACGATCCTCGCCGATTTCGACCACTATATCCCCGCGTTCAAGAAGATCATTCCCAAGGACTATGCGAAGATGGTCGACGCCATCGCCGCGCTCGAAGCCCAGGGCAAGAGCCGCGCCGACGCCGAGATCGAGGCCTTCTTCCGCGCCGTCAAACACTGAAAGGAGGGGCTGCATCATGGGAAAACCCACCGGATTTCTGGAATATGACCGCTGTGAAAACGGCGTGCGCCCTCCGATGGAGCGCATCATGGACTGGGAGGAGTTTCACATCCCCGCCCCCGACGCCGTCCGGCGCGAGCAGGGCGCGCGGTGCATGAACTGCGGCGTGCCGTTCTGTCAGGCGGGCGTGCAGTTTGAAGGCAAGCAGCTCGGCTGCCCGCTGCACAATCTCATCCCCGAGTGGAACGACATGGTCATGGACGGCAACTACGGCCATGCCCTCGCAAGACTTCTGAAAACCAACAACTTCCCGGAGTTCACCGGCCGCGTCTGCCCCGCCTTCTGCGAGCAGGCCTGCACCTGCGGGCTGTATGACGCGCCCGTCACCGTGCACGACAACGAGCGCGCCATCATCGAGTATGCCTTCGAGCACGGCAATATGACCCCGCGCTTTACCGACCATGCCTCGCGCAAGCAGGTGGCCGTCATCGGCTCGGGGCCCTCCGGCCTCGCCGTGGCGGATCAGCTCAACCACCGCGGCCACAGCGTCACCGTCATTGAGAAGCACCCGCGCGCCGGCGGCATCCTCACCTACGGCATCCCGAACATGAAGCTGCCGAAGACCGTCGTGCAGCGCCGCATCGATCTGATGACGGACGAGGGCGTCACCTTCGTCACCGGCGTGGACGCGGCGAATCCCGAGATCGCCGAGCGCCTGAGCCGCGAATATGACGCGGTCGTGCTCTGCTGCGGCTCAGAGGAGCCGCGTGCCATCGGCGTGGACACCGCGGGCGTCTCGGGCGTGCACTATGCCATGGACTTTCTCCATGCAGCCGTGGACCGGCAGTTTTTCGACCGGGATTCCGATGTGCCCACCGCCGAGGGCAGACACGTCGTCATCATCGGCACGGGCAACACCGCGAGCGACTGCGTCGCCACCAGCATCCGTCAGGGCTGCCGGAGCGTCACGCAGCTCGTGCGCCGCGGCAGAGACGACTATCTCGTAAACGGCAGTCTCCCGCAGGACTATGCCCAGCAGGAGGCCGAGGCGAAGTTCGGCGCCGATCCCCGCGTCTTCTCCCAGAGCGTCGCCGCGCTCAAAACGGACGAGAAGGGAAACCTCACCGCCATCGTCACCAAATCGGGCGAGGAGCTGGCCTGCGATCTCCTCATCGGCGCGACCGGCTTTGCCGGCTGCCGCGCGGACGTGTGCGCGGCCTTCGGCGTGGAGCGCGACCGCACCGTCAAGACCGAAGCCGGCCGCTTCCAGACCAGCGTGCCGCACATCTTCACCGCCGGCGACATGCACCGGGGCCAGTCCCTCGTCGTGCATGCCATCGCCGAGGGCCGCGCCTGCGCCGTGGAGGTCGACCGGTTTTTGATGGGCTACACCAACCTCGTATAAACAGCAGCGCGCGTAAATCAGCTGAATCAATCGAAAAAAAGCCTCGCAGAGTTCGCGGCTCGGAAGCCGCGAATCCAATTCAGTCGATTTTCCGGCGACATGTGCGGCGGAAAATCTCCCTAAGGAGCGGCTGATGCCGCTCCCTCGCGCCGACCAAGGCGGGCAGCGCCTGCCGCGATGGAGCGCGAGTTCCTCTTCGACTGTCAAAGAACATGGTTCTTTGACAGTCTCAAAGCCATACCGGGCAGCGCCCGGTATGGCTTTTATGGCTTTTTTTGATGGGCGAACATGCGCTTTTGAAAAATACCCGGAAAAAAGGAAAAAGAATTGCGATATTTTTCGATTTCTGATAGAATATTCTATAAGCGCTTTGCTCATGATATTGCTATGGAGGAAAGAAAGAATGCACAGCTGCAAAACCAGACCCTTCGTGCGCGTGCTCTCCCTGCTGCTGGCGGTGACGCTGCTGGCAGGCATGCTCACGGTCGCGGCGAGCGCCGCATCACTCGACAATGTCCGGCACTATGATACTTACGTCTGCCTCGGCGACAGCGTTGCCGAGGGCTTCGGCCCGGACTTTCAGGACTACATCGGCTTGAAGCGGGCCGGGCACGCCTACCACGCCTATGTCGCCGATGCGGTCACGGCGGATACCTTCTGTCCCATGGCGCGCCCCGGCGGCTCCACGGGCGAGGTCCGCTTCTATCTCGACAACGACTATGCCTACAACAGCGCGGACTTCCGCGTTCCCTATTCTGAGGAGAACGCGCTGGCCCTGCGCGCCGAGGTGCAGAAGGCCGTTGCCGACGCCGATCTCATCACGCTGAACGTCGGCTCGAACGATCTGTTCACCACGTCGCTCTTCGCTGTGGCGGCCGTGCTCTATGCCGACAGCGGCATTCCCGAGGACGTCCAGAACATGCTCGGCAATTTCGGCGAGCTCGGCAAGGCCTTCCAGCGTATGCTGACAACGGCGGAAAAGCTGGGCCGTCTCCCCGAGGTTCTGCGCACCTTCAACGAGAAGGTCGGCGAGGGCTTCCAGACCTTCCGCACCAACTGGAACGCGATCTGCAAGAGCATCTATGCGCTCAACCCGGACGTCACGCTCGTCGCGGTCGGCTTCTTCAATCCCGTGAAGTCGCTGCGTCTCTCTGCCAATCAGCCGCAGATCGGCCAGATCATGGATCCGATCGCGCGCATGATGAACCGCTTTGTGCGCTATCAGGCGGATTATGCCAGACAGTATCTCTATGCCGATGTGTACAACACCGAGTGCTATGAGCTCGTCCCGGTCGATGATCCGACCTTCGGCTCCACGCTGGTTCCGGCGGTGCACCCCACGCATGCCGGCCATAAGTATATGGCTGAGCAGATCGTGAAGGTCCTGCCCCAAAAGGAGGAGCCCAAGCCCTGCGACGGCGGTGCAAGCTGCCCGAGCAAGGCCTTCACCGACGTGGACCGCAGCGCGGACAGCTGGATGCACGAGCCGATCGACTGGGCCGTGACGAACGAGATCACGAACGGCACGAGCGCGAGCACCTTCTCTCCCGACGCTGAGTGCACCCGCGCGCAGGCGGTCACCTTCCTCTACCGCATGGCAGGCAAGCCGGCTGTGACGGCAGCGGAGAACCCCTTCCGGGATGTGAAGGCGGAGGATTACTACTATAACGCCGTCCTCTGGGCGGTTAAAGCCGGCGTCACCAACGGCACGAGCAGCGACACCTTCTCGCCCGACAAGACCTGCACCCGCGCCGAGATCGCGGCGTTCCTCTTCCGCTATGCCAATGCCGAGCTGCCGGAGAATGTGCAGAGTCCGTTCAGTGACGTTCCGGCGGACGCCTGGTACGCCAACGTCGTCCTCTGGGCTGCCGATCAGGGCATCGCCAAGGGCGTGGGCGGCGGCAAGTTCGCCCCCGACAATCCCTGCACCCGCGCGCAGATCGTCACCTTCCTCGACCGCGCGCAGTGAGCGCCAAAACAAAAAACAATCAGCCGCCCGGCCGAACAGCCGGGCGGCTGATTTTATTGTAATGTAAAACCACTCGTTAGACGAGTGGTTCAAAAGAGCTTAAGCGATGAGGCAAACAAAGAAACTCCTTTTGCCGTATAATTGGAAGTGCGGTCTGCCAACTGCACTACAAGAAAAACAGCAAAAGGAGGACATTCAAGATGGGCTTGAATGACACACATAGTTTATCTCATACGAGGTGGAATTGCAAATACCACATAGTATGTGCACCAAAGTATAGGCGAAAAGTATTTTTCAAAGAGAAAAGAGAAAAGAGCAGCGATAGGAAAAATCCTGCGGCAGCTGTGCGAATGGAAGGGTGTAAATATCTTAGAGTCTGAAGTGTGCCCTGAT
>JAFRDQ010000009.1 GCA_017411225.1 Oscillospiraceae bacterium | reverse complement strand
CCGCGCCCTCTGCCTCGCCGCGCGCGGCAATTGACAGCGCGGCGAGCTGCTCGCGCGCACCCGAGAGCTCCGCGCGCAGCGCCTCGCCCCGGCCGGAGACATACGCCCAATCCGCATCGGCGCTGCCCTGCATCGCTGCGAGCAGATCATACACGCGGCCATAGCGCGCGGCCTGATCCGAGAGCCCCTGCGCGATCAGGCGCAGGCCCAGCGCCTCATATGCCTGCGCCGCCGTGAAAGCGCTCTCTCGCATGGAGGCGGCGAGCGCGGCGCGGCCCGCCAAATCTTTAGAAACAAACGCCTGATACGAATCGAGATCTGCAAAAGCGGTGCCTGCATCCTGCTCGAGCAGCGCGAGATCCCGATCAAGCCCCTGCAGGAGCGCAACCGATCCCGAATCCAACCCGTCGGCCGCGGCAGATGCGGCATTTACGGCCCCTTCCGCCGCGTCGATCGGCTTCTGCCCCGCGGCGATTGCGGAGGAAACGTCATTCAGGAGCGTGTCGGACACGCGCACAAGCCCTTGCGCCGAGGATGACAAATCCTGCACGGCGCGAACGGCATTCTCGGCCGCGGTAAGACGCTCGGAGAGCGCTTGCAGCCGCTCCGAGAGATTTTCGAGCACCGCAGCGGGCTCGAGCCCGCCGGCCTTCGCCGCGGACACCGCGCTGCTCAGAACCGAGGCCGCCGTCTGCACAAAGGCGGCGTTGACCTGATCGCGCACCGCGGTTTTGGCCTTGCCGGTAATCTTGGAGGCAATGGCGTTTTTCTTCTCATTTTCGTAATAATACAGCTTCGGGTTTTTCGCCTCGCCCGTGAGAAAGCTCACCGCGTCGAGCGTAAAGCGCTCCGGCACGATGATTGCGGCATAGTAGTCGCTGGCATAGAGGCCCTCGAGCGCCTCATCCGGGTCGGAGAGGAAAACCCAGCCCATGGCGGTGTTTCCCTCCAGCGCGGAGATGATCTCATTGCCGAGGTTGACGCGCACGCCCATAAGCTCCACGCCCTCATCGGCATTGACCACCGCGACGCGGATGCGGCCCGTGGCCTCCGCCTCATAGGGGGACCAGTTGGAAAAGATATTGAACCACGCATACAGGCACGGGATAACGCACAGGCCGAGCAGCGTCACGATGGCGACGACCGAGGCCGTGACACGGCGCAGATCGCCGCGCCAGACGCGGACAATTTGTTTCATGGCGTTTTCTCCTCCCTCGCCCCGGCACGCTGCTCAAGTCGGCGCAGCACCGCACCCTGCGGCAGCTCCGGAAGCAGCTCGTCAAACGCCGCCTCGCGGCGCGTGACGTCGTTGAGCGTTTTTAAGATCTCATGGTCGGCGTATTCGATCATGATGAGATAGATGCACAGCAGGAACATGCCCAGCACCCACGCGAGCAGAAAGGCGATGCGGCTGCTATCCGTGACCGCGCGAATGACGGCCAGCGCTGTCGGCAGCGCCAAAAGCCCCCAGAGTCCGCGCCGGATGCGGCGCTTGTTGCCCTCGTGCATGTTCTCCGCCGCCGCGAGCAGCTCGGCATAGAGCGCCTCATAGCGCTCGGGGCGGCGCGCGCGTTTTTTCTTCATCAGAGCACCTCCGTTTCCTCGAGCTTCTCCTCCACAAAGGCGTTGACGCCCATAAACGGGCGGCGCACCACAAGGCCGATGATCAGCCCCAGCACACCGAAGAGCCCGAGCTCGAGCAGATCCACCAGAAGATCCTGCCGATACACGCCGCAGATTGCCTCGCGCATGGCGTTGATCGCATAGGGAAAGGGGAAAAAGCGGTAGATCTTCTCAAAAATCGGCGGCAGAATCTCGATCGGATACGATCCGCTCGAGCCGGCGATCTGCAGCACCATGACCACCACCACGATGGCCTTGCCGAGATCGCCGAAGGAGAGCGTGAGCGAATAAATGAGCAGCACAAACACCATGCTTGTGACCGCAGCCGAGAGCCAGAGCAGCCACGGCTGCGCGGCCTGCACGCCCAGCAGGTGCAGATCGCCCAGAACGATGACCGCCGCCTGAATCTGCCCGAGGAGGAAAAACAGCAGAAACCGCCCGAAAAAGCGCTCGGACTCCCGCGTGCCGGGAAACCGGTTCTCATCGGTCTGCACCTTGAGGATGGAAACCAGAATGACGCCGCCGACCCAGATGGCGAGCACAGAATAAAACGGGGTCATGGCCGTGCCGTAGCTGTTGACGGCATAGATCTCCTCCGTCGAGACGTCCACGAGCGCAGAAAACAGATCGCCGTAGCGATCCGCCTCCCCGCCGAAGAGGCCGACGAGCGCGCGCACACGCGACGGCGCATCGAGCTCCTCCAGCCCGGCCGAAAAATTTCCGAGCGCCTTCGCCGCGCCGCGGAGCAGCTGCTCCAGATCGCCGAGGGAGCGCTCGACGCCCGAGAGCGTCTGCGCGGCGCTGTCGGCAACCGGACCAAGATCCCCGCCGAGATCGCCGAGCGCGGAGAGCATCGGCTCTGTCTGCGCGAGAACGGCATCCAGCTCGGCAAAAAAGGCGTCAAAATCCCGGCGCAGCTCGCCGCTGACAAGATCGCGCATCTGCCCGGCCTGCACACTCCACGAGGCGGCGAGCGTGGACAAGCCGCTCAGATCCGCATCCGGCGCGCGCAGCGCCTGCAGTGCCTCGCGGATGGACTCTGCGCGCGACACAAGGCCGTCGAGCCGGGAGAGCGCCAGCTCCGCGCCGGGCAGCGCGCTCTCGGCCGGAAACAGGGCGCGCAGCGCGCGCAGATGCGCCTCCACGGATGAAGCTGCCTCAAAAGCGCGGTCAAACCGCGCGTTCAGCTCGGCGCGCGGCAGAGTCGCCCCCTGCTCCAGCGCAGCGAGCACATCGGAGAGAGCCGCGAGCTTTTCCGCCGATGC
The DNA here is from genome assembly GCA_017411225.1 of Oscillospiraceae bacterium. Classification (GTDB taxonomy): domain Bacteria; phylum Bacillota; class Clostridia; order Oscillospirales; family Oscillospiraceae; genus CAG-103. The sequence continues at coordinate 23,457 of JAFRDQ010000009.1, read as the reverse complement.
ATCCAGCCCTGCCTCGGCCGTGTCCGCCGCCGAAGCGGCGCCAGCTCTCGCGCGCGCAATCCGCGAGGCCGCGTCATCGAGCGCAACGCCATTTACCTCCGGCAGACTCAGCTGCCCGCCGGCATCGAGCAGCGAGCACAGCTGCGCCGTGCCGTCTCGCGCAGCGCTGATCGCATCGGCATACTGCCCCAACTCTGACTGCAGGCGGCTGAGCTCCTGCGCGGCGAGCGCGGCGGCGTCGGCCTCGGTGAGCGCCTGATCGACCTGCCCGCCCTTGCGAAACACCATGCTCAGCAGTGTGCGAAGATAGGTCTGATTGATCGTCTCCTGCAGGGTAGAGGCCGCCGTCTGCGTGATCTTGGAGGCGACAGCGTTTTTCTTGCCGTTTTCGTAATATGTGAGCGCGGGCTCGTCGGCGGAGAGCGCCGATGAAAGATCATACATACGCGCGGTAAAATCCTCAGAAAAAATGATGGCCGCGTAATAGTCGCCGCGCTTTGCGCCCTCGATGGCTTCCTCCGGCGAGGCGGGAAACTCCCAACGGATGCTCCGGCTCTCGCGCAGCGTGTCCATCACCTCCTCGGCCTTGTTGACCGCCGCGCCCTCCGGGGAGCGATACCCCGCGTCGCGCGACGCCACGGCGATGGCGATGTTTCCCGTGCCGCCGTAGGGATCCCAGTTGGCGTAGATATTGAACCAGGCATAGAGTGCCGGAAGGATACACACAGCGAGCACTATGACAAAGGCAAAAAACTGCCGCACCACCGCGCGCAGATCCGCGCGGAAAATGTTCCAAATCATGGGCTTCATCCCTTCCTTTCTTCGGAAAATGCTCGAAGGATCGTCGCGAGACGATCCTTCGAGCGAGTAGAGGATGGAGAGAAAGCGTCTTTTGGGGGGGAGCCGGACGTTTTCTATTGCAGATCGTACCACGCCGGATGGCCCCGGCACAAGGTACAATCTCAGTCACTCGTCCTCTTTTTGCGCATCTTCGGACATTTTCGCATGCGCGCATAGCGCCTGATGCACAAAGGGCTCGGTCAGCGCGCTGAGCCGGTCAACCTCGCTGTCCACGTCCGCGTCCATCTGGTTCCAGAGGAAGCGCAGGAAGAAGCCGAGAAACGCATAGCAGCAATAGTCTGCCAGCGCATGCAGCTCCTCCTCGCTGACACACCGGCTCTCCGGCCGGGCGGAGAGATTGGCATAGAACACATCATATGTTCCGCCGAAGACCTGCCACTCGAGCCGGTCGCGCGAGATGGAGTTAAAAAGATGATAGACGAGCTTCTTTTCCTTCTTCATTCGGTGCAGCAGCTGCTTGACAGACGCCTGCCACTGCTGCTCGGAGCTTTTGACATAGGGCTCGAGCATGCGCACCAGCCATTGGTCGAGCAGGTCGTAAATATCCGAAAAATGATAATAAAACGTGTTGGGGCTGATTTCACAGTGCCGCGCGAGCGCGGTGACCGTGATCTTATCAAACGGCATCTCCCGGAGCATCTGCTCAAAATGCTCCATGATCGCATTTTCCGTGAACTGCTGCATAAGCAGACTCCTTTCCGAAACAGTTTTTGATTTTGTAAAAATATCACACACGCGGCAAAGAAAAAACGGACACATCGCGCAGCCTGTCACGTTTTTGGGCAGACGCGGCAGATTCCCAAAGGTTCAGAATTTTTTTCAGGGATAGTCCGCCGCTCCCTCTTTGCAATTGGCGCAAGTTGGTATATAATACGTATAATGACGATCATCCATGCCGCAGCATGGTTTTGGAGGAACGCATGAAAGTTATTTACACCAAGGCCTATGCAAAACTGAATCTGTCGCTGGATGTGCTCTCGAAGCGCCCGGATGGGTACCATGACCTCTGCATGGTGATGCAGAGCGTGGAGCACCACGACGATGTGAGCATTCTCTTAAATCTGGAGGGACAGTTTTACGCACAGTCCGACCGGCGCTATCTGCCGAACGACGAGCGGAACATCGCCCTGAAGGCCGCGCGGCTCTTTCTCGAGGAGACAGGGCACGGCGACATGGGCGCGAGCGTACGCCTGCGCAAGCGCATCCCCGTCTGCGCGGGGCTCGGCGGCGGCTCGGCGGACGCGGCGGCGGTGCTGCGCGCGCTCAACGAGCACTTTGACCATCCCCTCTCCTGCGCGGAGTTGGAAGCGCTCGGCATGAAGCTCGGCATGGACGTGCCCTACTGCATCGCAGGCGGCACCGTGCTCGCCGAAGGGCGCGGCGAGGTGCTCACGCCCCTTGCGCCGATGCCGGAGACGGACGTCGTGATCTGCAAGCCGGATTTCCCGATCTCGACGCCGGAGCTCTTCAGCCGGATCGACAGCCGCACGAGCCGCTGCCGCCCGGACACGGCGGGCATTCTCGTCGCACTCGAGCGCGGGGACGTGAAGGGGCTCAGCCAGCGCATGTTCAACGTGTTTGAGGACGTGCTCGACCGGCGGGCCAATGACATCAACAATATTAAGAGCATGCTGCTCGGCTTCGGCGCCTACGGCGCGGCCATGAGCGGCACAGGCTCGGCGGTGTTCGCGCTCTTCCCGGACGCGGAGAAGGCCAAATGGGCGGCGGAGAGTCTTCGCCCCCTGCACCGGGAGACCTATGTGACCAAAACAATTTCGAGACTGGCAGTTTAAGAAGAAGGCAGGAGGAAGATACCGTGCAGCAATACATTTCCCGCAGATTCATCATGTTCTTCATGATCCTCGTGGCGGTGCTCGCGCTCGTGTTCATGCTGGTGCACTATGCGCTGGACAACAAGGGCGCCGACCCCAACGACGCCGCCGCGACCACGCCCGTGGAGGAGGGCTCGGCCGATCTCGCCGCGGACACGCCCGAGCCGACCGCGACGCCGAGCGCGGCGGATCCCTACGACGCGGTGAAGAACTACTGGTCCGAGAGCCAGCTGACGCAGGCCTGGGGCCCGGATCAGGTGGTGGAGCACCTGTTCTTCCACCCGATCATCGCCTATCCGAAGTATGCGTTCTATGAAAGCGGCGCGAGTGAATCGCAGCGCCTCGGTCTGGACGACTGGATGGTGACGGTGGATGAATACAACAAGATTCTCCAGAGCGTCTATGACAAGGGGTTCATCCTTGTCGCGATGGAGGACGTCTGGAGCGAGGTGACCGACGAGAGCGGCACGCACATGGTGCGAAACACCCTCATGCTCCCCGAGGGGAAGAAGCCGCTGATCATCTCCTTTGACGATGTGAACTACTATCCCTACATGCTCGAGGAGGGCTTTACCTCCAAGCTCGTCGTCGGCGATGACGGGGAGATCTGGGCCGAGTGCACCGACCCCTACACGAAGGAGGTCTTTTTGACGAAGGATCTCGACGCGACGCCGATTCTCGACCAGTTTGTGTATCAGCACCCGGACTTCTCGCTCAACGGCGCGAAGGCGATCTTCTCGCTGACGGGCTATGAGGGCATTCTCGGCTACCGCACGCAGATCGACTCCGAGATCCCCGCCGGCACCGAAGCGGAATTTGAGGCCAACCGCCAGAAGGAGATCGAGGCGGTCAAGCCCGTCATCGAGCGACTGAAGGAGACCGGCTGGACCTTCGGCAGCCACACCTGGGGTCACATCAACCTCGCCGCCGAGAGCACGGATCTCGGCTGGGTGCAGAAGGACACCGAGAAGTGGCTCGACGAGGTCGGCTCGCTCGTCGGCCCGACGAACATCCTCTTCTACCCCCACGGCGCACGCCCGGACGGCGACGACTGGCACACCACCGGCCCGAAGATGCAGTACCTGCACGACAAGGGCTTCCGCGTGTTCGCGAGCGTCGGCATCAACTCCTTCTCCTATATCAAGCAGGACATCTCCGCCGTCATCTGCGACCGTCTCCACCCCGACGGAACCACGCTCCGCAGCGGCGCCTGCATTCAGGAATACAGCAAGTTCTACGACACGTATGAGATCTTCGATCCGATCAGACCGGACCTGGGGAATACGTGGCCGACGTCGTAAGACGGGGGCAGTTAGGAGTTAGGAATTAGGAATTGAAGGAGCGCTTCGCGCAATTGAAATGCGGCGTGATGTGGGCATCACGCCGCATTTCAAATCTCGTCGGCGCCAGCCGACACCACAACTCCTAACTCCTCATTCCTAATTCCTAATTTCGCTCCTTTTCCCAATGAAAACAGACCCGCCAATCGGCGGGTCTGTTTTTTATAGCGTGACAATCCCGGCGTCGATGAGCTTTTGCAGGCTCATGAGGATGCCGAGCTTGGCGTGGTACCAGGTTAGGCCGCCCTGGAAGTAGACGGCGTAGGGCTCGCGGATGGGGCCGTCGGCGCTCAGCTCGATGGACGAGCCCTGCACGAAGGCGCCGGCTGCCATGATGACCTCGCTGTCATAGCCGGGCATGGCCCACGGGATGGGGTCGACGTAGCTGTCCACTGGGGCGGCGGCCTGAATGCCCTTGCAGAAGGCGACCATCGCCTCGCGCGAGCCGAGCTCGACCGCCTGAATGATGTCGTGGCGGGACTCCGTCGCGTTCGGGACGCAGCGGAAGCCGAGCCGCTCATAGAGATTGGCGGCGAAGATCGCGCCCTTCAAGGCGCCCGCCGTGACCGTCGGCGCGAGGAAGAAGCCCTGATAGAACGCCGGCATGAGGCCGAGGTTTGCGCCGACCTCCTGCCCGAGGCCGGGCGCGCTGAGGCGATAGGCGCAGCGCTCGACGAGATCTTTCCGCCCGCAGATATACCCGCCGATCGGCGCGAGGCCGCCGCCGGGGTTTTTGATGAGCGAGCCCACGATCATGTCCGCGCCGACGTCGGAGGGTTCACACGTCTCGACAAACTCGCCGTAGCAGTTATCGACCATGCAGATCACGTCGGGCTTGATGCGCTTGCAGAAGGCGATGAGCTCGCCGATCTGCTGCACGGAGAAGGTCGGGCGCGTGGCATAGCCCTTGGAGCGCTGGATCGTGATGAGCTTGGTGCGGGCGTTGATCGCCTTTTCGATGGCGGGATAGTCGAACGTGCCGTCCGGCAGAAGATCCGCCTGCGCGTAGGTGACGCCGTACTCTCTGAGCGATCCCACGCTCTCGCGGATGCCGATGACCTCCTCGAGCGTGTCATACGGCGCGCCGACGGGGCTCAGGAGCTCGTCGCCGGGCAGGAGGTTTGCGCTGAGGGCAACGGTGAGCGCGTGCGTGCCGCAGGTGATCTGCGGCCGGACGAGCGCGGCCTCGGTGTGGAAGGTTTCGGCATAGACGCGCTCCAAATTATCGCGCCCCTCGTCGTTGTAGCCATAGCCCGTCGTGGCGGCGAAGTGGGCGGCGTTGACACGGTTTCGCTGCATGGCGAGCAGCACCTTGTTCTGGTTATATTCCGCGCGCCGGTCGATCTCCCGGAAGCGCTGCTCCAAATCGGAGAGCACCTCCTCCCCCAGCGCATAAACCGCCGGGGACACGCCGAGCGCCTGATACATCTGCTGATTTTCCATGGTCATACTCCTTTATGAAACAAACAGGAAAAGGATAGCGCAAACGGCGCGGAAAGTCAAATCAAAAAGCACGGCTCCGGAAGAGCCGTGCTTTTTGCTCAGACAGTCGAAAATCCGTTTTCGACTGTCTGAAAGGGATACTCGCGCTTATCGCGCCGGACTTTGCCCGGCTTGGTCGGCGCGAGGGGCTTGCACAAGCTTCGCCCAAAGGAGTTTTTCCGCCGCACATGTCGCCGGAAAAACCGATCTGATTTCTTCGCGCCTTCCGAGGCGCGAACTCTGTGAGACCTTTCTGTCTGTTATTTCGCGAGATCGCGGTACAGGAACGTGACGATCTGGCCGCGGATGCAGGTGTTGTCCGGGCCGAAGTGCGTCTTGTCCATGCCGTTGGTAATGCCCTCCTTGGCCGCCCAGAGGACGGCGTTGATGTAATACCCGTAGGGATCCACATCGACGAAGGGATTGGCCGCCTCAACGGCGGGCTTATCATGCGTGCGCCAGAGGAACGTGACCACGTGCGCGCGGGTGCAGGCGAGCTCGGGGCCGAAGTGCGTCGGGTCCATGCCGTTGGTGATCTCCTGCTCCACCGCCCAGAGGACGGCCTTGTAGAAGTAATCGCTCGGCTTGACATCCACGAAGGGATTGCTCGCGCTCTTCGGCTCGGGTGAGCCATTGGCGCGCCAGAGGAACGTGACGACCTGGCCGCGCGTGCAGGGGCTCTCCGGCGAGAAGGTCAGACGGGAGGTGCCGTTGGTGATGCCCTTCTCCACCGCCCAGGCCACGGGATCGGCATAATACTGCGCCGCAGGGACGTCCATGAAGCCGCCCTTTGCAGCCGTGAGCAGCTGATCGGCGGGCACGCCGTCGAGCGCCTCGTCGGGAGAGATCTGGAGCATGAAGTAATACTCGTCATAATACCGGTTCAGCCAGTTATAGTACTGCTCATCATCGACGGTGCTGCCGGAGAGCTGATACCGGCTCTCGCTCGGGATGTAGAGGTAATTGCCGTTGTCGTCAGACGGCGTGCGAATCTCCTGCCGCTCCGACGCTCCGTAATAGGTGATCTGGTTGCCGGTCACGGTATAGATCTGGTTGCGCAGATGACTGTCATACCAGTCGTTGCCTTCCTCATCCGTACCGTCGAACACACTGTACTGGTCGTTGATGAGCAGATTTGTCTTGCCCGCAGCGCTCTGCAGCACGCCGATGTAGCGGTAATCCGTCTGGCCGGTGACGATCCCCTGATTGAAGATCCGCGCCGCCGCGCCGTCCGCGAGGGTATAGACGCTCACGTTAAACGAATTGCCGTCGCCCTGCGTCAGGAGCAGCTCGGGGGATTTGTCCCCGTCCAGGTCAAAATAGGTGCCGTAGACGTCCGCGCCGAGGCCCTCGAGCACTGCGGCGTAGGGGCTGAGATCATAGTCCTCTGCCGCCAGCGCTCCGAAGGGCAGCAGCGCGAGCACCATCAGGAGCGCGAGGGTGATGCTGAGCATGCGTTTTTTCATAATCTTTCCTCCTCATTGATGTTGGTTTTTGCTTTCTTATGGTCCAAGCGAGATGGCGATGGTTCCATCGTTGTACTGGATAATGCCGTACTGCGGGTTCGGATTCGGCACCGTCGGGTGCGCGGGGCCGGAGCCCGTGCTGACGGTCAGCGCAGAGGTTGGGCCCGGCGGCGGGTCGTTGGAGTAATAGTCCGGCGTGATCCCCCACATGTTCGAGCTGGAGGAGCTCACCGACGGCGCCGTGCCGTTTGCGACATTTTGCGCCGCGGCCTGACGGTTCGCCTCTGCGGCCTCTTCGTTCATCTTGCGGATCTGCTCCTGCAGCGACGCTTCCAGCGCCGCCTGATCGTAATTGTCCTGTGAGTAGGTCTGCACCGTCTGGTCTGCCGGCGCGGCGGCGTCCGGCGTGCCCGCGGGTACGGGCGTGACGTCCGGCGCATCGGCGGTCTGCTCGGCTTGCCCATCGCGCGGGAGCGTCCAGTCATCCTCCCGGCCCTCTTTCCGCTCGGGCAGGACGGTCTCGGCCAGCTGCATGGCGACGGCGGGACGATCCGTGAGGAAGAGCGCGCCGACGACAACCACGCACAGCATCGCCGAGAGGACGACGCGCAGCGCGGGCTTGCGGTAGCGCAGGATGGCGCGGACACGGGTCTTGACGCCGGTCTCGCCGAAGGCGACCGGGGAGGCCAGCGCGCCGCGGCGGACGCTGCATTTGAGCAGCGCCTCGGAATAGGCGGCGAGGCCGTCGCGATCCAGCGAGGCGGCCACGCGCTCATCGCAGGCAAGCTCGAGGTCGCGGCAGAAGAGAATGTAGGAAATCCACAGCACCGGGTGGAACCAGTAAACACTCAGCAGCACCCAGCCAAGCGGCTTCCACCAGTGGTCGCCGCGGGCGATGTGCGCCTGCTCGTGCGCGAGGACATAGCCCGCCTGCTCCTCTTCCAGACTGGAGGGCAGATAGATCCGCGGGCGGAGCGTGCCGAGAACGAAGGGCGTGTCGATCTCGTCGCAGAGGCGCACGTTATCGCCCTGCGGCAGCGAGATGCGCACGCGGCGGCGCAGGCGAATGTCTCCCCAGACGCCCCAGAGCAGCATGGCAGACGCGCCGACCAGCCAAAGCCGCTCGGCATGGAAGTCCACCGCGGGCGCGGCAGCCTCCGCCGGAAGCTCCACGGACTGCGCGACCGTCTCAGGCCGCGGCACGACGCTGATGCGCGATTCGACCGAAACCGGGCAGACGAGCCGCACGGCCACGAGCGCCCAGAGCAGCAGGATCACCCGCCGCGGCGCCCTCCGCAGCAGCACGCGCAGCGCGAGCACCGCAACGGCCAGCCACATGGCGGAGAAGCTCATATACAGCAGCTTGTGAAACACGCTTTCCAGCATGGTTTGACGCCTCCTTTTGAGGACCGTTCTTTCTTCTTATTTGGCGAGATCGCGGTACAGGAACGTGACGATCTGGCCGCGGATGCAGGGGCTGTCCGGGCCGAAGTGCGTCTCGTCCATACCGTTGGTGATGTTCTTCGACACCGCCCAGAGCACCGCGTCGGTGTAATATTGTCCGGCGGAGACGTCGACGAAGGGATTGGTCGTTTCGGCGGCTGGCTTTTCATGTGCGCGCCAGAGGAACGTGACCACATGGGCGCGGGTGCAGGCGCCGTTGGGGCCGAAGTGCGTCTCGTCCATGCCGTCGGTGATGCCGTTTTCCGCCGCCCAGAGGATCGGCTTATAGTAATAATCGCTCGCCTGCACGTCGACGAAGGGGTTCTTCGCGCTCATCGGCTCGGGGCAGCCCATCGCGCGCCAGAGGAACGTGACGACCTGACCGCGCGTGCACGTGGCGTTCGGGCTGAAGGAGATCGGGCCGGTGCCGTTCGTGATCTGCGGATCATGGTTCACCGCCCACGCCACGGGCTCGGCATAGTATTCCTTTGCGGAGACGTCCAGGAAGGGATCGACGTAGGGCTCGGCGTTGCAGTGGACCTTCATGGTGCCCAGCGGCTCATTGTGAGCGCCGATGGAGACCTGCGCCCACTCGCTCTCGGTGCCTTCATAGAACACCTGCGTCGTGTACTCCGGAACATCACTGACGTTGAATCTTCCCTGCAGCGCTCCCTCGCCGATGATCTTGATGCTTGCGGGGATGCGGAGCGTTTTCAGCCGATTGGAGGAGGCGAAGCTGTATTCGGTCAGCTCCGTCATGCTCTCACTGAGAATTAAATTTTTGATCAGGCCTCCAAAGGCGTATCTACCAACGTGCTTGACGGAATTCGGGATCTTCAGCGTGTCCATGTTCAGCGGGTTATCATGGAACGCCCAGTCCTCAATGATCTCCAGCTCATTGCCGGAAAGCGTGATGCTCTCGAGCTTGCCCTGGGTGAATGCGCTGACTCCGATGTATTTGACGTGCGGCGGGATGACGATGCTCGTGAGCGCGCTTCTGGCAAAGGTGCTCTCACCGATGTACTCCAGACTGTCCGGCAGTTTGATGGATTTCAGTCGTTCCGTGCTGCTGAACGTTTCGCCGGAGATTTTGACCACGCCCTCCGGGATCGTGACGGAGGTCAGCATGCGGGGATACTCCAGCTGGAAGTTCATATATTTCGTGCCCGGGCGGATCGTGAGGGTGATCCCCTCTCCGCGCACACCCAGCGCGGTATTGCCGAAGTAGAACACGTCGTCCTCCCAGCAGCTTTCGTCCCGATAGAACGGCGTGTAATGAAACGCAGCGCCGCCGGTCTCCCGGAGGTTGGCCGGGACGTTGATCCTGGCGACGTCTGAGGAAGCAAACGCGCCGCCGCCGATGTACTCCACGCTGTCCGGAAGCACCACCTCGGCGATGCCTTCTCTGTCCATAAAGGCTCTGGCACCGATTTCTTTCACCGGCGCGCCGCCGAGCGTTTCGGGGATGACGAGTCTGCCCGGCTCGGGCGGGGCTGTATACAGACCCGTGACGATCGCGGCGCCGTCCTCAATTTTGTACATGAGGCAGCCCTCGTGCTCGTCCGCGAACGCCCCAAAGGGCAGCAGCGCGAACACCAGCAGGAGCGCTAGGGTGATACTGAGAATGCGTTTTTTCATGATGTCTCTCCTCTCTTTCTATGATTATGGACTGACGTTGCAGTGGATTTGTTCCGCGGAAAATGCCGGCATCTGCTCGCGCAGCGCATCCCACTGGGACTGCGAGCCGCCGAAATAGAGATGCTCGATGTTGTGCGTCCTGCGGAAGACGTCCTCGTGCATGGTTTTGAGCGTTCCGGGGAGGTAAATGGTCTTGAGCGAGGAGCAGCCGCCGAAGACCTCTTTGGGCAGGCTCGTCAGCGGCGCCTTCAGGCGGATCTCCTGCACATACAGGCAGCCGATGAAGGCTCTCTCGCCAAGTGTTTTGACCGTGCTCGGGATGGTGAGCTCCAGAATCTCCGCGCCGACAAAGGCGTTCGCGCCGATGCTCTGCAGCCCCTGCGGGAGCTTCAGCACGCGGATGGGCGCATAATAAAAGGCGAAATCGCCGATCTCGCGCAGCGTGGACGGGAGCGTGACGCTGCGGAGGTTCGGAAGGTTGCAGAACGCATAGTTGCCGACGCGGGTGATGCCCTCGCCGATGACGACGGAGCGAATTTCCTCCTGATAATACTTCCACGGGGTCGGCGCAACGTCAAAAATGGTGAGCGGATCGCTCTGGATCAGATAATCCGGGATCGCGCCGGAGCCGGTGATGGTGAGGGTGCCCTCCCGGCTGAGCGACCAGTGCAGGTCATACTCCTCAGCGTCGCGGCGGCTGAAATTCAAAATCACGCGGGCGATCTGCGCGCGGGTGGCGCTGCCCTTCGGCTGCAGCTCCGGGCCGCGGTAGGTGCCGACGCCGGAGATGAGCTTCACGGCGATGGCCCACTCCATGGCGGATCTTGCCCAGCCGTCGACCTCGCCCGCGTCCGGGAAGGACTGCAGCGAGGCGCCGGGCGCCATTTCAATTTTCAGATAGTCCTTGCAGTAACGGTAAAAGATCGTGACGAGCTGCTCGCGCGTGATTGCGCCGTTCGGGTCGAAGCGGTTGCCGCCGACGCCGTTGACGATGCCGTTTTCAGCCGCCCAGGCGATGGCGTCCGCCGCCCAATCGATATTGCAGTCGGTAAAGGGCGCTGCCTGCGTGGGCTTCGGCACGCCGCTCATGCGCCAGAGGATCGTGACGAGCTGGGCGCGCGTGGTAGTCGCGTCCGGGCGGAAATAACCCTCGCCCATGCCGTTCATATAGCCGTTTTCGAGGCAGAAGCGGATGCCCTCATAGGCCCAGTGGTCGGCGGGCGGCATATCGAAGAACCCGTAGAACGGGTCCGGCAGGGCCGGGATGAGGACGAAGTTCGCCTCCTCAAACCAGACGTTGCCGACCGGGCTGTATTCCATGGATTTCAGCTGCGCCTCGGTTCCGGCATAGCGGATTTCCTTCAGCGCCGTGCAGTTGAGAAAGCAGTCCTGCCCCACGTGCTGCACTGCGGGCATGGTCACCGTCTCGAGGCTGGAACAGCCGCGGAAGGTATAAAGCCGCAGGGTCATGATCTTCTGCGGCAGGCGGATCGACTGCAGTTGGCCGCAGAACTCGAACGCCGAGGCGCCGAGCGACTTGATGGAATCGGAGAGCCAGACGTTTTTGAGCGAGCCGCAGCTGGAGAACGCCTGATCGCTCACGGTCTCGGCGTTCATGACATAGACCGTTTCAAGCTGCATGCACTCCCAGAAGGCGCTGCTGCCGATATCGCCGTACAGGATGGCCTTTTTCATGCCCCACATAGCAAACGCGGACGCGCCGATGCGCGTGATCCCTTCGGAGACCACGAGAGTTTCAAAGGGCGGGATGGAGGCGTTCTCGCTCGGATAGGTCACGCGCATCTGGTCATGGCGCAGCTCTCCGCTGCCCGAGACGGTGAAGACGCCGTCGGAAGTCAATTCAAAGGTAATGCCCTCGCCCCACGTGCCGGAGACGACGACGGAGGGGGTCTCCCCTTCCTCGGCAAAGGCCGCGGGGGCGATCAGCCCCGCTGCGAGGCAGAGGAGCAGAAGCGCGAGGATCAGTCGTTTTCCCTTCATCTTCCTGTCCTCCATCAGCCCCACCAGCGCGGGGTATAGCGGTTCAGGAACGTGACGATCTGCGCGCGGGTGCAGGGCTGATCGGGGCCGAAGAGATCGGCGGAAATGCCGTTCGTCAGCTCGGTGTAGACCGCCCAGTCGACCGCGTCGGCATAATATGCGTTTCTCGGAACGTCCCGGAACTTCTTTACGGAACCGTTCGGCACCTCGCGCGCGTGCTTGCGCCAGAAGAAGGTGACGGTCTCGGCGCGCGTGACGGTTTTTTCGGGCGAGAAGGTATGGCCGCTCGTGCCGTTGGTGATGTTGTTCTCCACCGCCCAGAGCACCGCCTGATAGAAGTAATCGGACTCGTGCACGTCGTCAAACGGATTGGCGGCGTTCGTCATTTTGGGCGAGCCGCAGAAGCGCCAGAGGAACGTGACCATCTGCGCGCGGGTGCAGATGGCCTCGGGCGAGAAGGTTGTCTCCGAGGTGCCGGAGGTAAACGACCGCTCGGCCGCCCACTGCACGCTGTCGGCATACCACGCCCCGTCCGGCACGTCGGTGAAGGTCGGGTGGATGTCCAAGGGCGTGTTGGTATGCAGATAAACATAGTGGAACGCGTCCAGATTCTTAATATTGTCCAAAAATCGCGCTTTGCCGCCGTCGCAATAGACGTGCGTGACGTGCGCGTCGATCTGAAAGACGTCCCGCGCCGTGCTGCGGATGTCCTTGGAGAGGAACAGATCCGTCGGCCGGCAATGGTAGAAGGTATGCGATTCCAGTTTTTCCACCGGGCCGAGCACCTTGATGACCTTGGCGAAATCACAGCCCTGATACGCGCCCGTGCCGAGCTTCGTCACCGAGGCGGGAACGACGATCTGGCGCAGCTTCGCGCCCGCATAGGCCCAGTCGCCGATCTCCTGCAGGCCATTGGGAAGTGTGACAGCTTCCGCGGCGCAGTAGGAAAACGCGTATTTGCCGATGGAACGGAGCGTGGACGGGAGCGTGACGCTCGCGACATCCCGGCAGTTCATAAAGGTATAATCGCCGACGCGGGTGATGCCCTCGCCGATGACGATGGCGCGCAGGTCGGCGTCATAGGCCTGCCACGGGACGGGCGCCTTCTGATCGATGTGCTCGTCCATGAAAAGTTCTTCCTGCGTATAGTCCGGCATGGCGCCGCGTCCGGTGATGGTGAGCGTGCCGTCCGCGGTGAGCGTCCAGCGCAGGCCGTCGCCGTATTCGCCGGAAGCGTCCGCCGCGAGCGCGCCGAAGGGCAGCAGCGTGAGCATCAGGCAGAGCGCCAGCAGGGCGCAGAGGGTTTTCTTCATGGGGAACGCTTCCTTTCTTTTCTTTCTTAAAATCCGCCGGAGTCGATGATGTCGCCGCTCACGGGCGGCGCGGCGGGCACGGTCGGCGTGCTCTCGGGCACATAGACCGGCTCGGAGGGCGCGGCGGTGTAACTGCTATTTTGATTGCTGTAGGTGATCGGCGCAGGCGTGCTTTGAACCATCGCCTGCGGCGCGGGGGTCGGGGTCGGCGCCGGAGTGGAGTCCGGCGCGGAGACGATCGGCTCCGTGATCTGGATCGTCCAGTCGTCCTCTTGCAGGGGCTGGATCTCGGGGAGCACAGTCTGGACAAGCTTTGCCGCGACGGCGGGGCGATCCGTGAGGAAGAGCGCGCCGACGACAACCACGCACAGCAGCGCCGAGAGGACGACGCGCAGCGCGGGCTTGCGGTAGCGCAGGATGGCGCGGACGCGGGTCTTGACGCCGGTCTCGCCGAAGGCGACCGGGGAGGCCAGCGCACCGCGGCGGACGCTGCATTTGAGCAGCGCCTCGGAATAGGCGGCGAGGCCGTCGCGGTCGAGCGAGGCGGCCACGCGCTCGTCGCACGCGAGCTCGAGGTCGCGGCAGAAGAGGATGTAGGCAATCCAGAGTACCGGGTGGAACCAATAGACGCTCAGCAGCACCCAGCCCATCGGCTTCCACCAGTGGTCGCCCCGGGCAATGTGCGCGCGCTCGTGCGCGAGGACGTAGACCGCCTGATCTTCGTCCAGCGCCGAGGGCAGATAAATCTTCGGACAGAGCGTGCCGAGGACGAAGGGCGTGTCGATCTCGTCACAGAGGCGCACGTTATCGCCCTGCGGCAGCGAGACGCGCACGCGGCGGCGCAGGCGAATGTCTCCCCAGACGCCCCAGAGGAGCATGGCAGACGCGCCGACCAGCCAAAGCCGCTCGACATGAATGATGACCGCGGACGCGGCAGCCTCCGCCGGAAGCTCCACGGACTGCGCGACCGTCTCAGGCCGCGGCACGAGGCTGACGGGCGACTCAATCGAGACCGGGCAGAGAAGCCGCACGGCCACGAGCGCCCAGAGCAGCAGGATCATCCGCCGCGGCGCCTTATTCAGCAGAGGCCGCAGCGCGATGACGGCCACGGCGAGCCACACGGCGGCGAAGCTCATATACAGGAGCCTTGAGAACACCTGCGTGAGCATGGGTTACTCCTTTTCGCGGAAGGTGTCGATCATCTCGCGGATTTCCTCGGCCTCCTCCGGCGTGAGGGGCTTGCCGCTCGTGAAGGCGGCGAGGAACGCGGGCAGCGAGCCGCCGAACGATTCCTCGACAAACTGCGCGCTCTGCTCGCGGTCATAGTCCGCGCGGGTCTTGACGACATAGACAATGGCGTCCTCGTTCTTGAACAGGCCGCGGTCGCAGTGCTTTTTGAGCACGGTGTAGGTCGTGCTCTTCTTCCAGCCGAGCTCCTTGCTGCACAGACGCACCAGAGCCGTGGAGGAGATCGGCGCGTTTGCCCAGACGAGCTCGGCAAACTTCAATTCGACGGTTCCCAGTTTCTTTTCACTCATGTTCAGATACCTCTTTTTTTAATAGGTGTTCTGCCTAAAGTCTACCATTCGTAGACCCTCATGTCAAGCAGAATCGATGCATTTCGCACTTGCGCATCCGGTCAGATGATGATAAGATGACCAAAAAGATGAGGAGGAACCGGATATGAAGCGGTTGGAAGAGCGCATTTTAGCTGACGGCGAGGTGCTTGCGGGCGGCATTCTGAAGGTCGGCAAGTTTCTCAATCAGCAGATGGACCCGCAGCTGTTTTATGAGATGGCGCAGGAATGGAAGCGGCTGTACGCGGACGCGGGCGTGAACAAGATTCTCACCATCGAGGCCAGCGGTATCGGCATCGCGGCGATCGCGGGGTTGGTGTTCGAGTGCCCGGTCGTGTTTGCGAAGAAGAGCAAATCGAAAAACGTCTCGGGCGAGGTTTACACGACGCAGGTCTTCTCCTTCACGCACGGCACGACGAACACCGTGCTCGTGAGCAGGGCGTATCTGCAGCCGGGCGACCGGGTTTTGATCCTCGACGATTTTCTCGCCAACGGCGCGGCGCTTGAGGGACTGATGGATCTCGTGCGGCAGTCCGGGGCGGAGCTCGTGGGCGCGGGCATCGCGATCGAAAAGACGTTTCAGCCCGGCGGGGAGCGCATTCGGGCCTCCGGCGTGCGCGTGGAATCGCTCGCGAGAATCGCCGAAATGGGCGACGACGGCAGCATCCGATTCGCATAATCGGAAAATGATGCCATTCCCTTGACAATAAAGACATAGAATCGGCGAAAAAGCCCGGTATTTCCGGCTTTTTCGCCGTTGACTTTTACCGTAAAGTGATGGTAACGTTATACCATCCCGCCGCAGACGCGGCGACGATAAAAATTCTGTTATGAGGAGACACAAAAGAATGAAGAAATTCACCGCATTGCTTCTGGCTCTCGTCATGGTGTTCGCGCTCGCCGCCTGCGGCAGCAAGAACGAGGCTCCCGCTGCCGACGGCAGCGCCGCCGCGGAGCCCGCTGAGGCTGCCTCCGATCTGAAGGTCGGCTTCATCTTCCTGCACGATGAGAACTCCACCTATGACAAGAACTTCATGGACGCCGCCAAGGCCGCCTGCGAGAAGCTGGGCGTGGAGTATGAGCTGCGCACCAACATCCCCGAGGGTGAGCAGTGCTACGAGACCGCCGCGGATCTCGCCGACAACGGCTGCAGCCTGATCTTCGCCGACAGCTTCGGTCATGAGGACTTCATGATCCAGGCCGCCAAGGAGTATCCCGAGGTTCAGTTCTGCCACGCCACCGGCACCAAGGCCCACACCGAGGGTCTCGACAACTACCACAACGCGTTCGCCTCCATCTATGAGGGCCGCTTCCTCGCCGGCATCGCCGCGGGCATGAAGCTCAACGAGATGATCGAGGCCGGCGACATCACCGCCGACCAGGCGAAGATGGGCTATGTCGGCGCCTTCCCCTCTGCGGAAGTCAAGTCCGGCTACACCTCCTTCTACCTCGGCGCCAAGAGCGTCTGCCCCAGCGTGACCATGGAGGTCACCTTCACCAACAGCTGGTATGACCAGACCCTCGAGAACGAGGGCGCGAACAAGCTCATCAAGAACGGCTGCGTGCTGCTGAGCCAGCATGCCGACTCCATGGGCGCTCCCTCCGCCTGCGAGCAGGCCGGCGTTCCCAACGTCAGCTACAACGGCTCCACCATCTCCGCCGGCCCGAACACCTACATCGTGTCCAGCCGCATCAACTGGGAGCCCTACTTCGAGTACATCATCAACTGCGTCGCCAATGGCGAGGCCATTGACACCGACTGGACCGGCACCATCGCCACCGGCTCCGTGGAGCTGACCGAGGTCAACGAGGCCGTCGCCGCCGAGGGCACTCAGGCTGCCATCGACGAGGCCATTGCCAAGCTCGAGTCCGGCGAGCTGCATGTCTACGACACCAAGACCTTCACCGTCGACGGTAAGGAGCTCACGAGCTACCTCGCGGACGTCGACGATATGGGCGACTTCCAGGGCGAGACCGAGGTCGTCTCCGACGGCTACTTCCACGAGTCTGAGTTCCGCTCTGCCCCGTACTTTGATCTCGACATCGACGGCATCGTGAACGTCGACGCGTAAACGAATCTTTTTCAAGGACTCGTTGCGAACATCCCGCAACGAGTCCTTCGTTGTTGAATGCAGCAAGTGTTAGTTATAAGTTGTAAGTTGTAAGTTGTTGGTTGTTGGTTGAAGGGCTGATAACTAAGAACTTAAAACTTAAAACTAAAATCTCTACTGGGAGTGAGGTTATTGGAGAAAAAGACCCCCGCAGTGAAGATGCGGAACATCACCAAGCGATTCGGCAGCATCCTCGCCAACGACAAGTGCTGGCTGGATATCTACCGGGGCGAGATCCTGGCGCTGCTGGGCGAGAACGGCAGCGGCAAGACGACGCTGATGAACATGCTCTCGGGCATCTACTTCCCCGACGAGGGCGAGATCTCCATTGACGGCAAGCCCGTCGTGATTCGCTCGCCCAAGGACGCGTTCGATCTCGGCATCGGCATGATTCACCAGCACTTCAAGCTCGTGGACGTGCTGACGGCGACGGAGAACATCGTGCTCGGCCTCGATGGCAAGCTGGATCTCAAGGAGGCCGCGAAGAAGATTCGCGAGATCTGCGACACCTACGGCTTCGAGGTCGACCCCGACCAGAAGATCTACGACATGTCCGTCTCGCAGAAGCAGACCGTGGAGATCATCAAGGTGCTCTACCGCGGCGCGGACATTCTGATCCTCGATGAGCCGACCGCCGTGCTCACCCCGCAGGAGACGGACAAGCTCTTCGCGGTGCTGCGCA
The DNA here is from genome assembly GCA_017411225.1 of Oscillospiraceae bacterium. Lineage (GTDB taxonomy): Bacteria > Bacillota > Clostridia > Oscillospirales > Oscillospiraceae > CAG-103. Next base: position 5,711 of record JAFRDQ010000009.1, on the reverse strand, counting down.
ACATGCGAAACGACGACAAGGCCATCGTCATCATCACGCACAAGATGCACGAGGTGGAGGCTCTCTCCGACCGCGTGGCCGTGCTGCGCCACGGGCAGTTCATCGGCGACATGCTCACGAAGGACACCGACGCGCAGGAGATGACCAACATGATGGTCGGCCGCCCGGTGACGCTGAACATCGACCGCCCCGAGCCGAAAAACCCGAAGCCGCGCATCGAGGTCAAGGGGCTCACGGTGCGGAGCATGGACGGCATTTTGAAGCTGGACGACGTGTCCTTCACGGCCAACTCCGGCGAGATTCTCGGCATCGCGGGCATCTCCGGCTGCGGCCAGAAGGAGCTGCTGGAGGCCATCGCCGGTCTGCAGCCGACGGAAGGCGGCTCGATCACCTACATTGAGGACGACGGCACGCGCGAGGAGCTGCTGGGCAAGGATCCGCTCTCCATCGCGGAGATGGGCGTGACGCTCTCCTTCGTGCCGGAGGACCGCCTGGGCATGGGTCTCGTGGGCAACATGGACCTCTCGGACAACATGATGCTCCGATCCTTCCGACGCGGCCGCGGCATCTTCACCGACCGCCGCAGCCCGAAAAAGCTCGCCGAGACCGTGGTGCAGGAGCTCGAGGTGAACACCCCGGGCGTTTCGACGCCGGTGCGCCGTCTCTCGGGCGGCAACGTGCAGAAGGTGCTCGTCGGGCGCGAAATTTCCGCCGCGCCGACCGTGCTCCTCACGGCCTACGCCGTGCGCGGACTCGACATCAACTCTTCTTACATGATTTACGATCTGATCAACCGGCAGAAGGCGGAGGGCGTGGCCGTCATCTACGTCGGCGAGGATCTGGACGTGCTGCTGGAGCTGGCTGACCGCATTCTCGTGCTCTGCGGCGGCAAGGTCAGCGGCATCGTCCCCGGCCGCGGCGCCACGAAGCGCGACGTCGGCATGATGATGACCAAGATGGGAGGGAATCAGGCCAATGCATGAGAAAACGCCTCTCTTTCACATTACCAAGCGCGGCGCACTGCCGTGGTACCGCGCATGGATGATCCGCGCGATCGGCATCATCGCGGCGCTGATCCTCTGCGCGCTCGTGACGACGGTACTGACCGGCGTCAACCCCCTGCAGGTATATGTGACGATCTTTAAGGGCTCGTTTGCCTCCGCGCGCCGCTTCTGGGATATGCTGCAGAAGCTCTCGATCCTGCTTTGCGTCTCCCTCGCGGTGACGCCCGCGTTCCGGATGCGCTTCTGGAACATCGGCGGCGAGGGTCAGGTGCTCATCGGCGGTCTCGCCACCGCCGCCTGCATGATCCTCCTCGGCGGTAAGCTGCCGAACTGGGCGCTGATTCTCCTTATGATCGCATCGAGCATCGTCGCCGGCGCGATCTGGGGCGGCATCCCCGCGATCTTCAAGGCCAAGTGGAACACGAACGAGACGCTCTTCACCCTCATGATGAACTACGTCGCCATCCAGCTTGTGCGCTACTTCTCCGTCGTCTGGGAGAGTCCGAAGGGCTCGGGCACGATCGGTATGATCAACCAGGCCACGCAGGCCGGCTGGCTGCCGGAGATCGGCAACAAGTATCTGCTGAAAATCCTCGTCGTCGCCGTGCTCACGGTCGGCGTGTACGTCTACCTCAACTACTCCAAGCACGGCTATGAGATCGCCGTCGTCGGCGAGAGCGAGCGCACCGCGCGCTACGTCGGCATCAAGGTCGAGAAGGTCATCGTGCGCACGATGCTCCTCTCCGGCGCGATCTGCGGCATTGCGGGTCTGCTGCTCGTGGGCGGCACCGACCACACGCTGACCGACACGATCGCGGGCGGCCGCGGCTTCACGGCGGTCATGGTCTCGTGGCTGGCAAAGTTCAACCCGATCTGGATGATCTTAACCAGCTTCCTGCTCGTCTTTCTCGACAAGGGCGCGAGCGAGATCAGCGCCATGTTCAGCCTGAACCAGAGCTTCTCCGATATCCTGACGGGCATCATCCTGTTCTTCATCATCGGGTGCGAATTCTTCATCAACTATCAGATTCAGTTTCGCAAGAGCGGAAAGGAGGAGCAGTAAGCATGTTTGACATTCTCTCCTTCCTCCCCCGCGCGGTTATGCAGGGCATTCCCCTGCTGCTCGGCTCCACGGGCGAGACGCTCACCGAAAAGAGCGGCAACCTGAACCTCGGCATCCCCGGCATCATGTACGTCGGCGGCATCTGCGGCGTCATCGGCTCGTTCCTCTATGAGCAGAAGGTGCCGGCCGAGGCGATGAACGGCTTTGTCGCCGTGCTCATCCCGGTCGTCTGCTGCCTCGTCGGCAGCCTGCTGATGGGGCTGCTCTACTGCTTCCTCACCGTCACGCTGCGCGCGAACCAGAACGTGACCGGTCTTGCCATGACGACCTTCGGCGTCGGCTTCGGCAACTTCTTCGGCGGCAGCCTCATCAAGCTCTTCGACAGCGACGTGCCGAGCATCGTGCTCTCGAACACGAACCGGTATTTCGCTGCCTCCCTGCCCTTCGCCGAGAACATGGGCGCCGTCGGCAAGGTGTTTTTCAGCTACGGCTGGCTCGCCTACACGGCTGTGATCATCGCGCTCGTGGCAAGCTGGGTCCTCAACCGCACGCGCACCGGTCTGCACCTGCGCGCCGTGGGCGAGAATCCGCAGACGGCGGACGCGGCGGGCATCAACGTCGTGAAATACAAGTACATGGCCACGTGCATCGGCTCGATGATCGCGGGTCTCGGCGGCCTCTACTACGTCATGGACTACGCCGCGGGCATCTGGTCGAACGACGCCTTCGGCGACCGCGGCTGGCTCGCCATCGCGCTCGTCATCTTCACGCTCTGGAAGCCGAACGTCGGCATCCTCTCGAGCTTCCTGTTCGGCGGACTGTACATCCTGCATCAGTACATCCCCTCCGGTATGAACCTCGCCGTGAAGGAGCTCTATAAGATGATCCCCTATGTGGTCACGATCATCGTGCTCATCATCACCAGCATGCGCAACAAGCGCGAAAATCAGCCTCCGGCAAGTCTGGGTCTGCCCTACTTCCGAGAGGAACGATAAAACAGCAAAAACGCTCCACCAGTTGGTGGGGCGTTTTTCTTCAGTGCGGAGTTTTGAGTGTGGCGTGCGGAGTTTAAAGGTAACTTTTGAAGACTGCAAAAAAGCCCCCATCCGGTTTGGATGGGGGGCTTGCGGCATTACCTGAACATCACTGGATGATGCGCTTGGCGCCCTGATAGTGCTGCACGTAGTAGCTCGAATTCAGATCGCTGATGATGACGCCGACGGTGCTGGAGGAGGCGTGGATGAACTGACCGCTGCCGATGTAGATGCCGACGTGGCCGATGCTCTCGCTGGAGTTGGAGAAGAAGACCAGGTCGCCGGGCTGCAGGCTGTCCTTGCTCACGCTCGTGCCGTTGTTGTAGTAGATGTCGCTGGCGACGCGCTTGAGGCTGTAGCCGCAGAGCTTGTAGACATAGCCGACGAAGCCGGAGCAGTCAAAGCCCGCGGGGCTCATGCCGCCGTAGACGTAGGGGTAGCCGAGATACTGCTTGGCGGTGTCCACGATCTGCTGACCGCCCGTGCTGGTGCTGGGCGTGGTGGTCGTGGAATTCGGGTTGGCGCTGGTCACAGTGGGCTTTGTGGTCGTGACATAAGCGCTGCTCATGTAGCCCTTGAGACCATTGATCGTCACGGCCGTCCAGTCGCCGGAGGTGCCGGTGATGGTCAGCGGCGTGCCGTTGTTGTAGTTGCCGAGAATCGAGTATCCGGTGCCCGGGCCGGAACGCAGACGCACGCCGTTGCCCTTGACGTAGCCCTCCTGAGACTGGCTCGGGGTGCTGCCGCCGCCGGGATTCGAGGTGGTCATGTAGTCCTTGCAAACGTAGCCGTTCTGGCCGTTGTAGTTCACGGCATACCAGTTTCCGCTGGAGCCGGTGATCGTCATCGCAGTGCCGGTGTTGTACACGCCGAGGATCGTGCTCGAGGTGTTGGGGCCGGAGCGCATACGCACGGAGGTGCCGTTGATGTAGCCGGTCTGGCTGGTGGACTGCCCGCCGCCGGAGCCGCCGCTGGCCGCGACGTAGTCGGAACGGATATAGCCGTTCACGCCGCCGATGGTGACCTTCGTCCAGCCGCTTTCCGTGCCGTTGATGGTGAGCGCGGTGCCGTTGTTATAGGTGCCGAGAATGGCGTAGCCCGTGCCGGGGCCGGAGCGCATACGCACATAATCGCCCTTCACGGTGCCGGCAGAACCGCCGGAGGACTGACCGCCGTTGCCGCCCGGAGCGGGGGCAGCGGAGCCGCCGACCTTGATATAGTCGGAGCTGACATAGCCGGTCATGCCGTTGGCCTGAACCTGATACCAGCTGCCGTTGACACCGATGATCGTCACCGCCGCGCCGTTGGGGAGATTGCCGATGACGCCCGCGTTCAGGCTTGCGCCGCTGCGCACGTTCAGGCTGCTCGCCGTCACGGTGCCGGTGCCGAAGGAGCCGGAGGCCGCGCCGGAGATCTTGAGATAATCTCCGGACATGTAGCCGGTGGTGCCGTTATAGATGATCTTGTACCATCCGTTGCCCGCGCTCTCCTGCACGATCACAGCCGTGCCGGCGGGGAGCGTGGAGATGATGCTGCTGCCGGTATTCGGTCCAGTACGGAAGTTGACTGCCGTAGTGGTGGTGCCGCCGCCCATGCTGACCGCGCCCACACAGGTCATCAGCATGACGGCAACGAGGATTGCTGTCAATCCGGTCGTAAACCAATTTTTCTTCATTGCGATTTCCTTCCTTTCGCCGCTGTCCTCTCCCTTTGAAAAGCCGCACGCAGCTCAGAGCGGCGCTGCTCTGCGCGGAGGATGCGCTCTCTTCGGGAGGCCTGTGCGAAGGATCACACAGGCGCTTATTTCTCTGCGAGCGCGCGCTCCAGCCAGACCGTCGCCACATCCATGGCGGGGTAGAGACCATCCTTCTCCGTCTTGCGAATCACGCGGTCGCGGCTCTTCAGATCGGGATCGGTCAGCTGCAGCTGCACGGAAACCCGCGTCGCCACATCCAAATCCTTGACCTTTTTCGTGTCGAGAATCTGAAGCATGACGATATACTTGTCAGCCATGCTGCCAAAGTAGATCAGATTGTCCTTCCTTCTCAGCGGGTGGCCCTTGTACACCAGCTCTTTGGATTTTGCCAAAACGAATACACCTCTTTACTGGTTGCTGACTTCGGCGGCAAAGCGACGCACCGATCGTTTCGTTTAAAAATTTGAAACAGATATCAGCATGACTGTTACGAAATTGTAACACATAAACGTCATGCTGTCAACAGCGATCCCCAGTATCTGGAATGCAGAAATGTAAACTTTATATAAATATCAATTGATAGAAAACGAGGCTGCCTGCCGCCCCTGCAATGCCTTCCCCTTGAGGGGAAGGGGGACCGCGTCAGCGGTGGATGAGGTGTGGACACGCAGCCAATACCCAACCCGGGCGGTCATCTGCCCCTCATCCGACCTCGCTTCACTCGGCCACCTTCCCCCGAGGGGGAAGGCTTTGACGCGCCGCTTGCAGGCTGGAATCATAACCACTAGTGAACTAGTGGTTTGCTCAGACCCCAGAGGGGTCAGTACTTGCTGACCCCTGAAAGGGGTACCGAGGTTTATCATCGCATCACTACTACAGGCAGCCACTTGAAGTGGCTGTCTTTTTTGCCCTTT
>JAFRDQ010000059.1 GCA_017411225.1 Oscillospiraceae bacterium | reverse complement strand
TGGTGAATTTCGCCCTCCTCCACTCCGGCCAGAATGTGGCCGAGAATGAAGGTACGCGCAGGCTCCAGCCCGCCGTCGAGAAACATGGCGGCAATCACCGCTTCGACTGCGTCCGCAAGGATGGACGGCCTTGTTCTGCCGCCGGAATGCTCCTCGCCCTTGCCGAGACGGAGATAATCGCCGAGCTTCAGATCAAGTGCCACGGCATGGAGGCTCTGTTCGCAGACGAGCTCGGCGCGCAGACGGCTGAGTCTGCCCTCCGGCAGGGACGGGAACCAGTGATACAGCCGGTCCGCCGTGACCATGCCGAGAATCGAGTCGCCGAGAAATTCGAGGCGCTCATTGCTCTGCCCCCTGCGCTCGTTGGCAAAGGAGGAGTGCGTGAGGGCATTCTGGAGCAGAGAGACATCCTGAAACGTATAACCCAAACGATCCTGCAGCGCGCGCATCAGGCTTCCTCCCCTGCAGCGTCCAGGCGCATATATGCAATGTTCGCCGTGATCTCATCGATGATGCCGCTCTCGGAAAACTGGATGGCCTGACAGATCGCGCTCTGGAAGGCCTTGGCGTCGGAGGAGCCGTGCGCCTTGATAACGGGCTTGGAGATGCCGAGCAGCGCCGTGCCGCCGACCTCGCTGGGATCGAGCTGCGCCTTGAGATCGCCGAACTCGCTCTTGATGAGCAGACCCGCGATCTTGTTTTTCGTGTTCTTATAGAACATGCCTTTTAAGAGCTTGAGCATGTATTTGAGCGTGCCCTCCACGCCCTTGAGAAGAACGTTTCCGGTAAAGCCGTCCGTCACGAGCACATCCACGTCACCGGAGAAGATCTGGTTGGCCTCCGCATTGCCGACAAAGCAGATGCGGCCTTCCTCATGCGCCTTCTGCAGGAGCGGATACGTCTCATGGCGGAGCGTGTCGCCCTTGTGCTCCTCGGTGCCGTTGCAGAGCAGACCAACGCGCGGCGTCTTGACGCCGTGGAGCTTCTGCATATAAAAGCTGCCCATGAACGCAAACTGAAGCAGATATTCCGGCGTGCATTCGGCGTTCGCGCCGCAGTCGATGAGCATGCAGCCGTTGCCGCCGTTCGGCAGAACAGGCGCAAAGGCCGCGCGGCGGATGCCGCGGATACGCTTGGTGGTGAGCGTCGCGCCGGAGAGGAGCGCACCGGTGCTGCCGGCAGAGACCACCGCGTCGCCCTCGCCGTTTTTGAGCATACGTAGCGCCACGGCCATGGAGGAGTCCTTCTTCCGGCGGGTGGCGGTGCTGGGATCGTCCTCCATCGTTATGACCTCGCGCGCGTCGATGATCTCGGGGCGATAATCCCCGGTCAGGCAGGGCTCAATGGCCTCCTTCTGCCCGATGAGCACGATCTGAGCGCCATATGCCTCATGCGCCTGCAGCGCGCCCTTGACGATCTCCTGCGGCGCGTGATCACCGCCCATTGCGTCAATGAGAATTTTCAAAGCTTGAGGACCTCCTTGTCTCTCTGTAAGTCCGAAAGGATCTGGAGTGCGCGCTCGGAGATGGCGGTGTTTTTATTCCGCTTTCCCTTCACGCGGTAGCCCAGCTCCTGAATGATGCCGAAATTGATGTTCATGGGCTGAAAATCGCCCACGCTGCCGCCGGAGATATAGAGCCCCAGCGCGCCGATGGCCGTCTCCTGCGGGAAATCCACCGCATCGAGACCGAGCACCTCCGCCGCCGTCTCGATGCCGACGAGGCAGCCGGACGCGCAGGACTCCACGTAGCCCTCCACGCCGGTCATCTGGCCGGCAAAGCGAACGCGCGGATCGCTCTTGAGGCGATAGTAGCGGTCGAGCAGCTTCGGGGAATTCAGATAAGTATTGCGGTGCATGACGCCGTAGCGGATAAACTCCGCGTTTCTGAGCGCCGGGATCATGGAGAACACGCGCTTCTGCTCGCCCCAGGTCAGGTGCGTCTGAAAGCCGACGAGGTTATAGAGCGTGCCCTCGGCATTGTCGCGCCGGAGCTGCACGACGGCGTAATTATCCTTCCCCGTTCTGGGGTCGCGCAGGCCGACCGGCTTGAGCGGGCCGTAGCGAAGCGTATCCTCGCCGCGCCGCGCCATAACCTCCACCGGCATGCAGCCTTCGAAGACGCCGCCGTCATCAAAGCCGTGCACCGGCGCTTCCTTGGCCGCAACGAGCTCGCGCACAAACGCGATGTATTCCTCCTGATCCATCGGACAATTGACGTAGTCGGCTGTGCCCTTGTCATAGCGGGAGGCGAAAAAGGCGCTCTCCATATCGACGCTTTCGAGCGTGACGATCGGCGCAACCGCGTCATAAAAATGCAGATCAAACTCCGGGCAGAGCTTCTGAATACGCTCGGCCATCGCGTCGGAGGTGAGAGGCCCGGTGGCGAGGACGACAACGCCCTCGGCCGGGATATCCGTGGCTTCCTCCTCGATCACGGTGATGTTCGGATGGCTGCGGATCGCCTCAGTGATCGTTCTGGCAAAACCCTCGCGGTCGACGGCGAGCGCACCGCCGGCGGCGACGCGGTTTTGATCCGCGCTGCGCAGGATGATCGAATCGAGCCGGCGGAGCTCCTCCTTCAGGAGTCCGACTGCGTTGGTGAGCTCATCGCTGCGCAGAGAATTGGAGCAGACAAGCTCCGCAAAATCATCGGAGACATGCGCGGGCGTGTGCTTTTTCGGCTTCATTTCCACGAGCCGAACCGGCACGCCTCGTTTTGCCAGCTGCCAGGCGCACTCGCACCCGGCCAGACCCGCGCCGATGACGGTGACAGGTTCATGATTCATATTATAATCTCCGTTGCAAATGAGGAACGAGGAATTAGGAATTGGGAATGAACGAATCCCGTCAATTCCTCACTCCTCATTCCTCATTCCTAATTCGATCCTTTTTATGCCTTTGCTTTTCTGGAAGTACTCTTCTTTGCTGCAGACTTCCCAACACTTTTCTCTTCCCCGGCTTCCGTCTTTTTCTTGCGGTAGCCGCGTTTGTCCTCGGGGACAAAGCTGCGGCACTCGGGGTTGATGCAGAAGGCCTTCTTCGCGCCGCGGCCGGAGGGCTTGAAGAGCGTTTTGCCGCAGTCCGGGCAGAAATCCTTCGTAGGCACCTCCCAGCTCATGAAGCCGCATTCCTGACTGCGCTCGCAGGCATAGAACGTGTAGCCCTTCTTGCTGGTGCGTTTGAGAATCCGGATGCCGCACTTGGGGCACTTGCCGGGCATCTCGATGACGAGCGGCTTGGTAAACGTGCACTCCGGATAACCGGGGCAGGCGAGGAAGCGGCCAAAGCGGCCGGATTTGACGACCATTTGCCGTCCGCAGACGTCGCACTTCTCGTCCGAGAGCTCATCCGGCACCTTGATGTGCTTGCCCTCGAGCTGCTTTTCCGCATCGGTGAGCTCGGTGTCAAAGCCCGTATAGAACTCCTTGAGTACGTCCTTCCAGGGCACGGTGCCGGCCTCGATGTGGTCGAGCTCGTCCTCCATGTGGGCGGTAAACTCCAGATCGACGATATCCTTGAAGTAGTCCTCCATCATCTGGGTAACGGTCTCGCCCAGATTGGTGGGCCGGAGATGCTTTCCCTCCTTGATGACGTAGTCACGGGCGGTGATGGTGGAGATCGTCGGCGCATAGGTGGACGGGCGTCCGATGCCCTTTTCCTCCATGGCGCGAATCAGCGTCGCCTCGGTATAGCGCGTGGGCGGCTGCGTGAACTGCTGCTCCTTCATGGTTTTGACGAGATCGACGCGGTCGCCGTCCTTCATATCGGGCAGCGGGCGGCGGATCTCGCTCTGCTCCTCGTCCTTTGCCTCCTCATAGACCGCGGTATAGCCGGAGAATTTCTGCTCGGAATACTTGGCGCGGAAGAGGTGATTGGCGGACACGGTATCGACCGTGACGTTATCATAAACGGCGTTCGCCATCTGCGAAGCGGTAAAGCGCCCCCAGATCAGGCGGTAGAGCCGGTACTGATCCATGGTAAGATCCTTGCGCACGCTCTCGGGCGTGAGATGCACATCCGTCGGGCGGATGGCCTCGTGCGCGTCCTGCGCGCCGGATTTGGTTTTGAACACGCGGGTCTTGGGCGGATAATAATCCTGACCGTAGCGGCCGATGATAAACTCCTTCGCGGCGCTGAGCGCTTCGTCGGAAAGGCGGAGCGAGTCGGTACGCATATAGGTGATCAGACCGGTCGTGCCGCGGCCCGCGAGATCGACGCCTTCATAGAGCTGCTGCGCAATCGACATGGTGCGCTTCGGCGTCATGCCGAGACGGCGGGAGGCCTCCTGCTGCAGCGTGGAGGTGATAAACGGGGGCGGCGGGCTCATCTGCTTCGTGCCGTGCTTGACGTTCTGAATCTCAAACGGCGCGTTGGAGACGTCCGCAATCACGGCGTCCGTCTCCGCCTCGTTTTTGAGCGTACGCTTCTTGCCGTCCGTGCCGTAGTAGCGCGCGGTGAAATGGTCGTCCGGCTTCGGGCCGCAGGAGAGCTCGGCGTCGAGCAGCCAATATTCCTCGGGCTTGAAATCGCGGATCTCGCGCTCGCGGTCCACCACAATGCGGGTGGCCACACTCTGCACGCGTCCGGCGGAGAGGCCGGGCTTGATCTTTTTCCAGAGCAGCGGGCTGAGCTTATAGCCCACGATGCGGTCGAGGATGCGGCGCGCCTGCTGCGCGTCCACCAAGTCCTGATCGATATCGCGCGGGTTCTGGATGCTGTTCGTCACGACGCCCTTGGTGATCTCGTTGAAGGTCACGCGGCGCGCCTTCTCGTCCGGCAGGTCCAGCAGTTCCTTCAAATGCCACGAAATGGCCTCGCCCTCGCGGTCCGGGTCGGTTGCGAGATAGACGACATTCGCGCTCTTGGACTTTTTCTTCAGATCGCTGATGACGTCCTCGCGGCCCTTCACCGGCTGATAGACCGGCTCAAACCCAGCCTCAATGTCCACGCCGAGCTTGCTCTTGGGCAGATCGCGCAGATGACCCATGGAGGCGACGACCTTATAGTTCGTGCCGAGGTATTTTTCGATCGTTCTGGCCTTCGCCGGAGACTCGACGATTACCAGATCGGTTTTTGCTTTTGCCATAATTGCTCCTCTTACTATCTAAAATTGCCTTTTTTTCGCTGTACATTCAGGGAAAAGCGTTTTCCCGGCTCCTGCTTGACGAAGCCCTGAATCTGCATCATCGTGAGCTCGGAGAGCACCGTCGGCGCCGGAAGGGCGCAGTCGCGGATGATGTCATCCACATGCCGGTGCGGCTCGTTCATTGCCGCAATGATCTTGAGCTGCTGCTCGGAAAGGCCTTCCAATTGCTGCTGCAAGTCAATATATTCCGTGGGTTTCTCTTTGTCAATCTCTTTTTGACGGATCGGCTCGCGCAGCTTATAAAAGCCCTCGCCCGTTTCGCGCGGCGGATCTGCAGATTTCTTCTGCCTGGGCTCAGAGCCGGGATGCTTCTGCTTCAGCGTATCCGGGAACAGCGGCTGATATTCCTCCAGCACGTCCCAGCCGCAGGTAACGGGGCGCGCGCCCTCCTTCAGCAGTTGGTTGGTGCCCTCGCTGTTGACAGCGAGCACGCTGCCGGGAACGGCGCAGACCTCTCGGTTTTGCTCGAGCGCATCGGAGGCAAAGAGCAGCGCGCCGCTGCGCTCCGGCGCTTCCACCACAACCGCCGCGAGACTCAGCCCCGCAGTGACGCGGTTGCGCATGCGAAAGCCGACCTTTCCGATTTTGGAGCCTGGCGCGAACTCGCTCACGACCGCGCCGAGGCGGGCGACGTCCCGCTGCAGATACTTCGCAAACGGCGCGTCGATCGGACCGCCAAGCACGCCGATGCAGACGCCGTCCTCGCGCAGCGCACCGCGCGCGGCCTCCGCGTCGATGCCGTCTGTCAGACCGGAAACGAGGATGCCGCCGCAGGCGGCTATCTCACGTCCCAAACGATCCGCCATTTGAAGACCGTAAACAGACGCCTTGCGCGTGCCGACGACGGCCACGGAGGCGCGGTCATCCAGCCGCGGCATTCTGCCGCGCAGATAGAGCACCACCGGCGGATCATAGATCTGGCGCAGGCGCTCGGGATAGGCCGCGTCCCGGATCGTGATCATCGAGAGATAGTTCATCTCGAGCTTTTCAAGCGCGTGGTCCGCGCCGGTTAAGTCCTTGTCAGAAAGATCCCGCAGCTCGCTCGGAGTCAGCCCCGGCAGCATGGCGCGGTAATCCTCCTCAAGCGCGAAATAGAGCTGGCGAACATCGCCAAACGCCTCGAGCAGCTCCAGCTTTCGCTTCGGCCGCACGGCAAGACGCTCGGAGAGCCAGACCCAATACTGCAGCTCGCTCATGCCCCGCACTCCCTTGTCCTCGCCATCTCCCACATCACAACGGACGCGGCAATGGCGGCGTTCAGGCTCTCGCTCTCCGGCCGCATGGGGATGATAATCTCCCCGTCGCAGAGGGAGAGCAGCTCGCGGCTGAGCCCCTGCCCCTCGCTGCCGATGGCAACGGCGGCATGGTCGAGCGCCACGGTGCGCAGATCCTTCGCCGAATCCGAGAGCGCGGCGCCATAGAGCGGCAGGCCATGCTGCATCAGCAGGGATTTCATATCCACAGCGCTGCATTCGATCACCGGCATACGGAAGATCGCGCCCATGGTGGAGCGGACGGTTTTGGGGCTGTAGAGATCCGCGCAGCTGCCCGTGAGAATCACGGCGTCCATGCCGAGGGCATTGGCCGTGCGCAGAACCGTTCCGACATTGCCGGGGTCCTGCACCGTCTCGAGCACGATGACGCGGCGCAGCGTCTCCGGCAGAGCCTTCGGCTGCATCCGAACGGTAAAAACCGGCCCGGGAGAGTGCGAAAGCGCCGAGACATATTCCACAAGCTCCGCCGGCGCGGTGAATTCGTGCGCGGCATTCGGAACAAGGAGCGCAGGCGTCTCCGCCCACAGCACGGTGTCAATCTCAGCGCCGGACTGGATCGCCTCGCGCAGCAGCTTTTCCCCGTCGCCGATGAAAAGCCCCGCCTCCGCACGCGCGGAACGCTCCCGGCCAAGAGCCCGGAGCTGGCGGATAACCGGATTTTTGCGCGAGGTCAAACGATCCATAAGCGCCTCCAAAACGAGGGTGTTCAAAGTCAGCTATACATTATAATACAGCAAATTCTCACTGTCAAATATCGAGAGAAATCCCCTGAAGCGCAAAGCACTTCAGGGGATGCATAACACAATTACTCCAGAGAGATCATGTAATAGTAGACCGGCTGGCCGCCTCAGACGACGTTGACATCCGCGTCTTCGAACGCGGCCTCCATGCTCTTTCCGACGCGGGCAGCGTCGCTCTCGGTGACGTCCGCGCCGTAATAGACGGAGATGATCTCAGGCTCCAGCGGAGCCGCCGCTCCGGCAATGGCGCCCATGAGCTCGGAGAAATCCGTGTAGTTGCCGACAAGCGCGCCGTCGAGTAGGGCGAGATACTCACCCGCATGGATATCATGACCGTCGAAGTCGGAATCGCGCGCAGCGTAGGTCACGAGCACGGTGTGCACGGCGCTGGCCGCTTCCTGCAGGCCGGCGGCAATGTCCTCAGCGGACTGATCGGCGTCGAAAGCAAGCATCGCGGCGACGCCCTGCGGTACCGTCCTGGTCGGAACGACAACGACGTTTTTCTCCGTGAGCTTGGCGCACTGCTCTGCCGCCATGACGATGTTTTTGTTGTTCGGGAGCACAAACACCGTCTCCGCCGGGGTCTTGTTGACCTCGGTAAGGATATCCTCGGTGGAGGGGTTCATGGTCTGGCCGCCGGTGACGATGCGGTCGGCGCCGAGCTCGGCAAAGATCTCGGCCATACCGTCGCCCGCGCAGACGGTCACGACGCCGAAGGGCTTCTCCGCCGGGGCGATCTCTGGCTCGGCAGGGGCCTCGGGCTGGGCGTCCTTGGAAAGAACGGTGTGCTGATTGCGCATGTTCTCGATCTTCACGGTCTGAAGCGGGCCATAGGTCAGCGCCTCGGTGAGCACCTCGCCGGGGACGTTGGTGTGCACGTGCACCTTGATGATCTCGTCATCCGGAACGACCACGACACAGTCGCCGATGTTCTCAAGGAAGGTGCGCAGCAGCTCGGGAGACTTCTGGCTCTCGCGCGCGGCGATGAACTCGGTGCAGTAGGTAAAGGTGATCTCGCCGGTGTCGAACTCGGAGAAGTCCGCGCCGGAGGGCGCCTCCTTTGCCGGAAGCTCCGCCTCGACAGGCGCGGCGACGCGGCCCTGCATCCAGGCGAGCATCGCGTCCATGACCACAACGAAGCCCTGACCGCCCGCGTCCACGACGCCGGCGCGCTCGAGCACCGGGTTCTGGTGGATGGTCTCAGCGAGCGCATCGCGCGCAGCCTTGAGCAGGCATTCGAACATGAGCTCCACATCGTCATTGTCCTTGGCAAACTCCACCGCGGCGGCGGCAGCCATGCGGCTGACCGTGAGGATGGTGCCCTCGGCAGGCTTCATGACGGCTTTATAGGCGGCCTCGACGCCGGCAGTCAGCGCCGCGGCGAATTCCTTCGCGTCCGCGGTCTCCTTCCCCTTGAGGGATTTATAAATGCCGCGAAACAGCAGGGACAAAATGACGCCGGAGTTGCCGCGCGCACCGCGCAGCAGCGCGTTCGCGGCGGTCGTGCTCGCCGCGCTGATCTCCTCAAAGGTATCCTTCGACAGGGCGATCGCGGCGGCGTTCATCGTCAGGCTCATGTTGGTGCCGGTGTCTCCATCCGGCACGGGGAATACGTTCAGGTCGTTGATAATCTGTTTGTTCTCTTCCAGTGCCGCATTCGCGCAAAGGAACATTTCCTTAAACGCGGCGGCATCGATGCGTTCTCTCAAAACAGTGCACCTCCGAAGCGGGTGTTAGTATTCGATCCAAAGCAGGCGCGGCAGAAAGGCCCGCGCTGCAAAACGCCAACCGGCGCGACCGGGGATCAGTCGATCAGCATCGCATCCACAAAGACATCCACACTGGAGACCGGGATGCCTGTGGCTTTATTGACCTTGTAGCTCACTTCGCCCATGATGCTGTGCGCGAGGGCGGAGATGTTGACGCCCTGATCCACTGCGATATGCAGCTGCAGAGCCACGCTGCCGTCATCCTGAAACGCTGCGGAAACGCCCTTGGACATGGACTCGCGGCGAAGAACCTGGAAGGGTCCGCCGTCCTTGCTGCTGACCATCCCCTTGACGCCGAAGCAGCTCGTGGCAGCATCCCCGGCGAGGCTCGTGAACACTTCGCTCGTAATGGTGATGACGCCGTTTGCGTTTTCGATCCTAACCATACGGACAGCTCCTTTCACAATTTAGCATCTTATTATACTTCATCGTCTGCAAAATCTCAAGTGCAAAATTTAACACGGCCTCTCCCGGAACCTATGGAACTTTTGAATCATGGTTATGAAAAAACCGATAAGTCCAAAAAATACTGAAATACAACGAATTTTGTGATCGTGAAAAGGCTGACGGGGTTATTCCTTGCGTTTTGCGGGCAGCTTTAGTAAAATGAGCTTATCAAGAGTTTGGAGGTTTTGTCATGAAATTTTCCAGTAAAATACAGCGCTGCGGGCTCTCTCCCATGCGCAAGTTCGCCCCCTACGCCGCCAAAGCCGAACAGGCCGGAAAGAAGATCTATCACCTGAACATCGGTCAGCCGGATATCGAAACGCCGCCGGCCTATTTTGAGGCCGTGAAGGAGTTCAGCCAGAAGGTGCTGGCCTACGCCCCGAGCGCGGGCGTGCCGGTGCTGATCGAGGCGATCCGCAAGTATTACGCCGGCATCGGCGCGGAGCTGACCGATAAAAACATCCTCATCTCCACCGGCGGCAGCGAGGCCCTGCAGATGGTGCTCAGCTGCATTCTCGACGAGGGCGACGAGATCATCATCCCCGAGCCGTTTTACCCGAACTATTCCACGTTTGTGACGCTCACGGGCGCCAAAATCCGCCCGCTCACGACCCGTCCCGAGGAGGGCTACAAGTTTGCCTTCCGCGATCGCGTGGAGGCTCTCATCAATGAGCATACCCGCGCGATCATGTTCACCAACCCCGGCAACCCGACCGGCGCCATCCTCACGCGGGAGGAAATGCAGCTGATGGCGGACATTGCAAAGGAGCACGACCTGTTTCTGATTGGCGACGAGGTCTACCGCGAGTTCGTTTACGGCGGTGAAAAGCTTCAGAGTCTGCTGCAGCTGGAGGGCTGTGAGGAGAACGTGATCGTCATCGACTCCGTGTCGAAGCGGTTTTCCGCCTGCGGCGCGCGCATCGGCTGCCTGATCACCCGCAATGAGGAGCTCTACAATCAGGCGATGAAGTACTGCCAGGGCCGTCTTTGCGCCTCCACGATCGACCAGATCGCCTCCGCTGCGCTCTATACGGTCGGCCCCGATTACTTCGCCGCCGTGCGCGAGGAATACAAGGCCCGCCGCGACGCGCTGGTGGCAAAGCTCAAAGAGATCCCCGGCGTTGTCTATTCCGAGCCGAAGGGCGCGTTCTACGTGATGGCGGCGCTGCCTGTGGACGATGCGGACAAGTTCCAGAAATGGCTGCTGGAGGAGTTTGACGACAACAGCGACACCATCATGTTCGCGCCGGGCGAGCCGTTTTACGGCACGCCGAACACCGGCCGCAACGAGATCCGCATGGCTTACGTGCTCAAGAAGGAAGATCTCGAGCGCGCCATGGAGCTGCTGAAAAAAGGCATCGAGGAATATAACGCAAAATAAGCATTATAAACGGCACCATACCGGTCATCCGCATATTTCGCGGATGACCGGTTTATATTTTATAAACTTCGCGCTTGCGGATCCCCATACGTGATGGTATAATTTTCTTAATCAGAAAGGGGCGCTGCCATATGCGCGTATTTATCAACGTGAAAACACCCGGAAAGCGGCAGAATGTGCTCACAAAAGCGCCGTATCAGCTTCCGGATGAGACTAGAACGCTCCGGGAGCTTCTCGCCGCCGTGACGCGCGCGGAGGTGCTCGCCTATCAGGAGCGGCAGGCGGACGAAGGCCTGCTCTGTCTGTTGTCGCCCGAGAAGATCACCGGGATGGCCGCAGAGGGCAAGGTGTCCTTCGGCAGAGTGTATTCCGACCGGACGCCGGACGCAGACGCCGCTGTAAAGACGACAATGCAGGCATTTGCGGATGGGCTGGTGCGTGTTTTGATCAATGGGAAGGAATGCACAGAGCTGGATGAGAACGCCGGACTGTGCGATGGGGCAGAGATTACGTTTCTGCGCCTGACGTTTCTCGCCGGGCGCATGTGGTGATCGGAGGAAAAGCAGATGGAACGAAAAGAAGCACAGTTTGATCTGGCTCGCTGGACCGCGACGCGCATGCGCACCGCGGAGCTCGGGCACGGCATCCGCTCCGCGCTCGCCGACTGCGCGGGTGAGACGTTTATGATGCAGTATTTTGAGCGCGGTGCAGTGGAGCAATATCACGCCAAAATGCACGATCTTTTCGGCGGCAGCTATCAGGCGCTGAACACGCCGGAGGACTTCTGGACTCAGAAGCTGCGCGGCGCTTTTGCAGCCTTGACCAGCGAAGCGTTTGCAAAAGAAATCGAAGCGATTTTGTCTTTTCGCATGACAGGCGCGTTTTCCGACTCGCCCAGTCGAAGAAGCTACCGATCCGGGCGGTTTTCTTCTTATGCGCCGTGGGCGGCGCAGCTGCTGCCGAGCATGGTGCGGCTTTACCACTGCAAAGAATCTGTCACAGAGCTGATTGCCTGCGACCATGACAACATCTTCGGTTTCGACTGGCTGCTCGGTTATCGGCTGCAGCAGGGCGACGCAGCAGTCAAAGCCGCGATTCGCGAAGCGCTGCTCGGCGATAATCAGACCGTGACGCTCTCGCGCGCCATCCTTCACGCCGTCATCATCAGCGGCGATGAGGAGCTTCTCTCCCTCCTGCTCGGCATGCTGAAAACCGCCGGGCTGCAGGAGGGGCTGCGGCAGGCAATTTTGGAGAGCGCCGACCGCGGGAGTCTGGAGGTGTTCACGCGCATTTTCGGCGTTTGTCTGAAGGAAAATCTCTTCCGGTTCAGCAGCGCAAAGCGCGCGCTGGACGTCTGGGCCGGGCTCGGCTATGACGACGGACGCGAGAAGCTGACAAAGAAGCTCTCCACCATCGCCTATGCCTGTCTGACAGATGAAAACGCGCGTCAAGGATCTCAGCAAAGCGCTGACAATCTCGAAGCTTATCTCGCGCTCTGGGCGCTCGGCTGCCGCAGCTTTGAGCAGATGCTGCAGGCAGTTCGCGCGCTGTTGGACGATGAAAACCCGAACCGCCGCGCGCTGGGCTGGTATCTGCTCGCGCAGTCGTCCGCCGGGATGCACGGCATCCCCGGCGCGGAGCAGACCGCGCTTGCGGTGCAGTATGCCTCAGAGCCGGATGTGCACCCGCTCGCATGGCTGGTTCAAAACCTGAACTACTCCAGGACGATCCTGAGCTATTACCAGCAAAGAGATCAGAAGCCGGCTCCGATCCCGAATCCGGAGCTGCCGCAGAAGAAAGCTGAGCGGCAAGAAATGTTCGATGCGCTCACGGCGCTCGCAAAGCGCATCGGCGCAAAGAAAACCATCGTGGACGGGAATCCGTTTCCATTCATCCGCGTGGAGCTCGAGCGCTGGCGCGTGATGCTGACGGCGATGAGTCTCGCAGCGGTGGACATGGACCCGGCGATGGTCGAAGCACTGACGCAGATGACTGATCTCATGGATCCCGATTTGCGTCAAAGCTTCACCCGGACATTTTTGGATGCGAAAAGCAATGCGCAGCACCGCGCGCTGGTGGTGTCCATGCTGCGCGATAGGAGCGATTCCGTCCGGCGGAGCGCCGCGGCGACGCTGGCGGAATGTCGGCTCGACGCTGAGAACATCGAAGCCATGACGCAGCAGCTCACCTCCAAAAGCGGCGAGACGCGCAGGGAGATCGTCTCTCTCCTGCAGGCGCAGCCGTTCGAAATGACCGTCTCCCTGCCAAGCACGCTGCTCAGCTCCAAAAACGAACAGCAGGTGCAGGCCGGGCTTGAGCTGCTGCAGCTGCAGCAGGCAAAGCACCCCGAGCAGCTGCAGCGCTGCCGCCCGACGCTGGAGGCGCTGCGCGAGCGCAAGCTCTTGAAGCAGACGAAGATTCTGCTCGATCAGCTGCTGCCGGACGAAGCGCCTGTCGAGGAATACACAGCAGAAAACGGCTGGGGGCTGTTTGACCCGGCAAAGGTGGAAGCCGGAACAACGCCGGTCAAGCCCGGGATCTTAAACCGCATGCTCGCGCGCGGCGGCTCCGTCGCCGCGGCGGCGCGGGCGATGATGCCCTCGTGGAAGGAGTTTGACGGCGTGATGCGCGCGATGGACGATGTGTTCACGCGTCACGCAGACTTTTCCTACGAAACCTCGCAGCTCTATGGCGAGAAAACCACCGTCCTGCTCGGCAATGTGACCGGCGAATGGATGCCGCTGCTTTCCCTCGAACGGCCATGGGAAACCAGCAGAGAGCAATGGCTGGAGCACCTCCCATTTTGCGACGAATTTGACGCCGCGCTCGGCAATTTTCGGAAGGTGCCCGCAAAGCTCGCAGGACTTCTGATGGCCGTGCTGGATGACAACCACGGCGTAATTGAAACCTGGCACACCGCACTCGACAAAAACGCGCTCCTGCCGGGACACACAGCGAAGGCACGGCGGCACTATCCGCGCGCCGGGCTGATGATCGACATTCTGCGCCATCTGATTCCGGCGCATTTTGACAGCGCCGCCTATTTCTCCGTGCTCAAGCTCTTTTATGAGGCAGCCATAGAAATCATGGGGCAAGAGAGTCTCACCAGGGAAGGCCGCGTGTCCACTCCGTTTCACTCAAGCTACAACAGCTTTTACCGGAACTATTATCTGGGCATCAATCATCCGATTATGGTGATTCTGCGCCGAGAAATTGGAAAAGCGGAGCTCTCGGACGAGAGCTTTGCAGAGTGGTTTTCGCTGGAACACCCGATCGAGCACAACACGAGCACCCTCGCGCGTTTCGGACTGCAGACGCAGGATTATCTCCGCGCCGAGTCGCTTGGATTGATCGGCCGCGATACGCTCTATGCCTTTCTCACGGAGCCGCAGCGCGGTCTGCCGGAGAAGATCGGGTTTCTCACGAATCCGAACCCGTCCGTTGCAGCGGAGCGTGCAAAGTATCCGCAAGCAGAAGCCATCAGCGCTGCTTTGGTCTCCCGCCTCGTGGAGATCGAAACGCGGCGCGGCGAGCTGCCGACGCCGCTGTCCGACCACTGCAACGCCATCATGCGGCTTTATGGCAGCGAGCACTTTGCGTCGCTCCTTGCGGCGCTCGGGAAGGACAACTTTCACCGCGGGTACGAATACAGCCGGAGCACGGAGAAAAAAACAGTACTCTCGCGGATGCTGAAGCGCTGCTATCCCGGCGCGGAGGACACGCCGGAAACGCTCAAAGCCGCTTTGGCAGCATCCGGCGCTTCCGAAAAGCGGCTGGCAGAGGCCGCCATGTACGCGCCCCAGTGGGCGCGCCTGATCGAGCAGGTCATCGGCTGGCCGGGGCTTCACTGCGGCGTATGGTTTTTCCACGCGCATGTGAACGAGCAGTTCTCCGCCGAGAAGGAGACGGAGGCCGCGCTCTATTCCCCGATCGCGCCGCAGCAGTTCAACGACGGTGCGTTCGACCGCGACTGGTTTTTGCAGGCTTACAACACGCTCGGCGAGAAGCGCTTTCAAACGCTCTACAAGGCGGCAAAATACATCACCAACGGCTCCAACGCCCACCGGCGCAGTCAGCTCTATGCCGACGCTGCGCTCGGCCGCTTCGAGGAAGAGGCGCTCCGGCGCGAGATTTTGGAAAAGCGCAATCAGGACCGGCTTCGCTGCTATCCCCTGCTGCCGATGGACGCAGACGATACGGCAGAGGCACTGAAGCGATATGAGTTCCTCCAGCAATTTTTGAAGGAAAGCCGTCAGTTCGGCGCGCAGCGGCGCGAGAGCGAGCGCAAGGCCGTGAGCGCCGCGCTGGACAATCTTGCCGCGACGCTCGGTCTCTCCGACCGGATGCGCCTGATCTGGCGCATGGAGGGCGAAAAGCTGCGGCAGAACCTGCCGCTGCTGGAGCCGCAGACGCTGGGCGAATTTCAGGTGCGCATTGCCATCGACGATGACGGGACTGCGCGCGTGGTAGTCGAGAAAGGCGGCAAGACGCTCAAAACCATGCCGAAGGCAATTGCGAAGGATCCTGTCATTCTCGAGCTGAAAACGACCGTGAAGGAGCTGCGCGAGCAGAAGCGACGCGCGCGGGAGAGCCTTGAGCGCGCAATGACAGACTGCGCATCGTTTACCGCGCCCGAGGTGCGCGGACTGCTGCAAAACCCGGTGCTCGCGCCGATGGTCGGCCGTCTGCTCTGGATCGGATACAGCGTCATCGGCATGGCGGCGCTGCATGCCGATCAGCTTTGTCTGGAGACGCTCACCGGCGCTGCTCCGGCGCCGGACGCGCTCCGCCTTGCGCACCCGCACGATCTGAAAGAAGCGGGCGTCTGGTCGGACTGGATGCATCAGCTTTATGCGAAAACGTGTGTGCAGCCATTTAAGCAGGTGTTCCGTGAATATTATCCGCTGACGGAGGAAGAGCGGCGCGAGCGAACCGTCTCGCGGCGATATGCCGGGAACCAGATTCAGGCGCGGCGCGCCGTCGGCATGCTGCGTGGGCGCGGCTGGACGGTGGACTACGAGCTCGGACTGCAAAAGGTATATTACCGCGAAGATCT
>JAFRDQ010000008.1 GCA_017411225.1 Oscillospiraceae bacterium | reverse complement strand
GGCATAAAAATTACAGGCCGCTTTAGCGGCGGCCTGTAACAGTAATGCGGTTGGTAAACTTTTCAGTGCGTCTTGAGACGCGGCCAGTAGCAGGCCCTTCTAGGGCCTCACAAACCACCAGTTCAACTGGTGGTTTTGATTTGTTTCAATCATTCGCCGGGGGCGATGAGGGCGGTGAGCTGGTCGGCTGTGTTTTCGGCGCGAAGGTAGTTTTCTCCGTCCGCCGTGAAAACGACGTCCTCGCCGTCGATCCAGATGGTGGTGACGACGTCCTCGCCTTCCTCGTCTTTCGTGACGGCGACGGCGGCGGGCTTGGTCGCCTCGCCCGGCGCTTCGGTCTGGGCTGCCTCCGGGGTCTCGCTCAAAAGGGCGACGGCCTCGGTGCTCTTATCCTCGGGGAGCGGAGCCATGATGGCGTCGCCGGTGCCCTCCGGCTCGGGAATGGCGCGCACCACAGCAGTCGCCTGCGGCGGGTTCGTGAAGACGATGCCCGCGGGCGTGCCGTGCTGAATGTTGTCCCTGCCGGCGAAGAGAGCGACGCCGGCGACCACAACAAAGGCCGCGGCCATGGCAGCATAGCGCTTCCAGTTCCAGCGCTTTCTGCCGTCCTCGATCGGGGTGATCTTTTCCGCCTCGATCTGCTCCAGAACGCGCTCCTTGAGATCCGCGGGCGGCTCATAGGAGATATCATGCATCGCGGCGGAGAGGCCGGAGAACATGCGGTAGACCTCCATGCAGTCGGGGCATGCTTTGAGGTGTGCTTCGAGCGCCGGACGCTCTGCCTCGGGCAGCTCGCCGTCGATCATGGCGCTGATTTGTTGCTCAAAATTGAGACAGTCCGTCATTGCTTCACACCTCCGTTTATATTTTTCGACGCATATGTGTCCGGAAGGTTCCCGTCACGCTGCAGAAATTCGCAGAGTTTTTTTCGCGCGCGGAACAGGCGGGATTTGACCGTGCCCTCCTCGAGCTGCAGCCGCTCGCCGATTTCGGCGTAGCTGAGGCCGCTGATCTCGCGCAGGACGAGGATTGCGCGGTATTCCTCCGGCAGGGCGTCGAGTCCGCGGCGCACCGCGTCGCGCAGGGCCTTGCGCTGATACTGCTCCTCGGGGTCGAAGCGGTCGTCCGCCACATCGAGCTCCTGCACCTCGTCGGCCTCGTTCTCAACCGTGAGCGAGGCGGTGGGCCGTCTGCCGCGACTTCGCAGGAAGTCGATGCAGACGTTCTGCGTCAGGCGGTAGAGCCAGACGGACAGCTTGCTGTCGCCCCGGAAGGAGCCGATCGCGCGGTAGGCGCGCAGAAAGGCCTCCTGCGTCATGTCGGCGGCATCCTCGGGATTGCCGACCGTGCGCAGGGCCAGGTGATAGACCTGCTTCTGGTACAGATCCATCAGCACGGCGAAGGCGTCGCTGTCGCCGGACTGGATGCGCTGCACCAGTGCGTATTCCTCTTCTCTCGTCATATGTGTTCCCTCGAATCCTTGAGATTCAATTTGATCATGCGGACGATGTGTTCCAGTTCCTCCATCGTGCCGACATGGACAATTTCCTGTTTATAGGGCCCGGCGTGCGGCACGCCGCGCAGATACCACGCGAACTGGCTGCGCGCCTCAAGGCAGGCAAGCCGCTCGCCCTTCTGCTCGGCGGAAAAGCGGATCTGTTCGAGCGCAGCGTCCATGCGCTCGGAGAGCTTCGGAAGCGGCGGTTCTATCTCGCCATTGACCGCGGCGTTGGCTCTGGCGAAGAGCCACGGATCGCCGAAGCAGCCGCGGCCGACCATGGCAAAGTCGCAGCCGGTATAGCGCAGGATGTGCTCCGCGTCCGCGCCGGAGAAAATGTCGCCGTTGGCAAAGACGGGGATCGAAACGGCGCGCTTGACGTCGCGGATGATATCCCAGTCCGCCTTGCCGGCGTACATCTGCGCGCGGGTGCGGCCGTGGACGGCAATGGCTGACGCGCCGGAGGCCTCGCACACGCGGGCAAACTCCACGGCGTTGACGTTTCCGCCGTCCCAGCCCTTGCGGAATTTCACCGTGACGGGGACGTCGACGGCCTTGACCACGGCCTCGATGATCCGGCCCGCGAGGACGGGATCGCGCATGAGCGCGCTGCCGTCGCCGCTGCGGATGACCTTGCCGACCGGGCAGCCCATATTGATATCCAGAATGTCCGCCCCGGAGAGCGCGAGCGCCATGGGCGCAGCCTGAGCCATAATCTCCGGCTCGTGGCCGAAGATCTGCGCCGCGACGGGGTGATCCTCCGGCGGGCAGCAGAGCAGCGCCTCGGTCTTCTTGTCGCGGTAGACGAGCGCGCGGGCGCTGACCATCTCGGTGCAGGTGAGCGCCGCCCCCTGCTGACGGCAGAGGCGGCGAAAGGCCGCGTCCGTCACGCCCGCCATCGGCGCGAGCGTCACACGCCCGGGGATGGTTACGGTTCCTATGTTCATATGGATAGTTCCAGCCCCACCGGGCAGTGGTCGCTGCCTTCGATCTGGTTGAGGATGAAGGCGTCGGCAATCTTGTCCGCGATGCGGTCGGAGACGAGGAAATAGTCGATGCGCCATCCCGCGTTGTTGGCGCGGGCGTTGAAGCGGTAGCTCCACCAGGAATACGCGCCGGTGAGATCGGGATAGAGGCGGCGGAACGTGTCGGTAAAGCCAGAGGCCAAGAGGTCCGTGAACTTGCCGCGCTCCTCGTCCGAGAAGCCCGCGTTGCCGCGGTTCGACTTCGGGTTCTTGAGGTCGATTTCCTCGTGCGCGACGTTCATATCGCCGCAGACGATGACGGGCTTCGTCTCGTCGAGCGCCTTGAGATGCGCGCGAAAGGCGTCCTCCCACGCCATGCGGTATTCGATGCGCTTGAGACCGTCCTGCGCGTTCGGCGTATAGACCGTGACGAGCCAGAAGTCCGGGTACTCGAGCGTGATGACGCGGCCCTCGGTGTCATGCTCGGGGATGCCGAGATTATACTGCACGCTGAGCGGTTTATGCTTGGCGAAGATCGCCGTGCCGGAATAGCCCTTCTTCTCCGCCGAGCACCAGAACTGCTCATAGCCCGGGAAATCCAGCTCGATCTGGCCGGGCTGCAGCTTCGTCTCCTGCAGGCAGAAGAAGTCCGCGTCCTCGGCATGGAAAACGTCCTCGAAGCCCTTCTTTACGCAGGCTCTGAGTCCGTTGACGTTCCAAGAGAGAAATCGCATTTCGTGTCCTCCGTTTTTCTTGCTACCACGCGGTTGATCGTGACGCCCTCGGCATAGAATTTGGCCTCATAGTCCGTCATGACGCCGACGGGGCCGTTTTTGTGCAGGTCGCGCGTGAGCTCGCGGAGCTCCCAGCCCTGCGCCTGAAACTGCTCGAGCGACCACTCGAAGAGCGGGTCGTTGTCGGACTTAAACCAGATCTCGCCGCCGAGCAGGAGCAGCTGGGCATACAGCGCGAGGAACGCGCCCCACGTGAGACGGCGCTTTTTCTGCCGCGCCTTTTTCCACGGGTCGGGGAAGTTGATGTAAATGCGCGAGACCTCACCGGGGGCGAAGATCTCGAGGAGGTTCTTCGCGTCAAAGTCCAGAAAGCGCACGTTCGTGAGACCTCTGTCCGTCACGCGCTCCATGCCGACGACCATCGCGTCCGGCACCTTTTCGATTGCCGCGAGCAGCACGTCCGGGTTCTGCTCGGCCGTGTCCGCCGTAAAGCGGCCCTTGCCGCAGCCGATCTCCACGTGCAGCGCCGTGTGGCCCGGGAAGGTCTCCAGCCATTTGCCCCGCAGCGCCTCGGGATGCTTGATCTGCACCGCCTCGCAGCGCTCCATGCGCGGGATCAGATTCGGTTTCTTCCGCATTCTCATGCTTCGTGTTTCTCCATTTCCGTTTCGACAAAGTAAATCACTTTAGTTTATCATAGCTCGGCAAAAACATCAATGGAAAAGGCATTGAAGTTTCCAAAAAGTTGTGGTAGAATCATTTTTGCTTTCCAAACAACCAAAACGAACCCCAGCAAAGCGGGTTCGTTTTGGAGAGGAAGAATGGGGGCGCGGATGCGCAGACGGCGGATAGCGGCAAAGCCGATATCCGGCGGCGGAGCGGAGCAAGCCCATTCCGACGACGACCGGGTGTAGCGCAACTGGCAGCGCGCCAGCTTTGGGAGCTGGATGCTGGGAGTTCAAGTCTCCCCACTCGGACCAAAATGGCGGTTTTTACCGCAAAAAGCCGCAGGGATCACCTCTCTGCGGCTTTCTTATTCTATAATTAGGGTAAAAGCTTTAAAAACCAAGGAGGGCTGATAATGAAAGCGGGCAAAGCATTCGAGTTATTTGTCAAACACCTATTAATTAACATTGGTTTTTCAGAAGTGGCATCTGATGGCATTTATGTTTTCGATGGTGCACCTGGGCAAATGTTGCAAGGTTTAGGAGAGGCTCATAACGCCGATGTTCTATTAGATCCACCTGTACAGACTCCGTTTTATTCTCCAACTAGGCTTCTGATCGAATGTAAAGATTATCAAGCCAAAATTGGCATCAATACTGTTCGAAGCGTGTTAGGGCTGCGGGAAGATGTTAACCACTTTGATATTGTGGATAGAAATGAACTTCTAATCAGGCGTCGTCAAAACCGGCAGGGCGTTCTATATGATTATGAAAGATATACCTATCAAGTTGCAATTGCCGCCATGAACGGTTTCACGGATCAAGCACAAAAGTTCGCAGCAACTTATCGTATCCCTTTGATTTCATTTGAACGTTTGCCATTTTGGGGAGATTTTCGCAATATGCTTCGGACAGCACAGTTTTCGTATGTTGGACGTAAATATGCAAAACAATATGATAACCCCGAAGAGATTACAGAAGAACAAATCATCAATTTTGCCAACAAGATAGGCCAACATATGGCCGTTGCTATAACCGGATCTGGACAATTATTATTTTTATATCGTGAGTCTGGCGAGCAAAACCAGTTTGGCGAGTTTTACTCTTTGCATTGGTCTACTCCAGAACGTCCATGGGTTTTAGAATCCGGGGATTGCTCTTATCTATTTCAGCTCCCTAAGAGCATAATGAAACAATGGTTAGAAAATGCGACAAATGACTTGGAAATGAAACGCGAGGCAATTAATTGTAAAGCCAGCTTTTTATCAAACATGATTGTCTATTATGCTGAATACGGTCGCCCATTTGTGAAGATGATTTCGATTGATAGGTATGAGCTTGAAAATGCTAGAGATAGGCTGAATTGACGTATAAACATTATTCACATCACATTACATTTATTTGGAGATTCATATGATCGATTACGACGAGGCATTTCCTGTAGGGCGCGATGCCCACATCGCGCCGGAATTCAGCAGGCGTCCGGGAAAGGGGCGCCGAGGTCGTCGCCCCCTACGCGAAGTGCGCTCGGATTTGCCGGGGATTGACGATGAAATCCATGCGTCCTGCAAAGGTCGTCGAGGTCGTCGCCCCCTACGCCGGGTGCGGTGCGGATTCGGCGGGATCTGCGCGGGCGAGGCTTCTCCCCTGTTGGACTGACTGGACCGACTGGACCGACTTTTCTATAACTGGTATCAAAATAGATTTTTAAAAAGAAAAGGTTAGAAAACTGCGTCCAGTCCGTCACTCAGTCAAGCGCTTTTCCAAGCTCGTAGGCTTCTTCTAACGCTTTGGTTGACATAATGCAACTGACGCCGAAAATATCATTGACGAACCCACGTTGTTCCATTATGATGCAATTAGAAAAAAACGGAAGGGCGGGATGCGAATGACCCCGGCGTCCGGCAAGGCAAAGCCGATCCACTACGGCGTGTATATCCTCTCGATGCTGATCTTCGGCACGAACGGTTATTTTGCGGCGCACATCAATTTATCCGGCAGTCAGGTGGTGCTGCTGCGCACGCTCCTCGGCGGCGCGATGCTCACGGCTCTGGTGCTCGCGCAGGGCGGCTTTGACCGCGCGGCGGTGAAGAGCGAATGGAAGTGGCTGCTCCTCGGCGGCGCGGCGCTCGGCGCCAACTGGGTGGCGCTGTTTGAAGCCTACCGGATGCTGAACGTGAGCTTGGCAACGCTGATCTACTACGTGGGGCCGATGCTGGTGCTGCTGCTCTCCCCCGTTTTGTTCCGCGAAGCGCTGACCGGGCGGAAGATCGCGGCGATCTGCATCGTGGCGGTGGGGCTGATCTGCATCAGCGGGAGCATCGCCTTCGGCGGACTGCGCGCGGGCGGGCTCGTGACGGCGATCGTCTCGGCGCTGTTTTATGCCTCACTGATCATCTTCAACAAGCGCATCGTGCGCACGAGCGGAATGCAGACGGCGGCGATCGAGCTGGACGTAGCATTCATCGTCGTGCTCATTTACGTTCTGCTCACAGCCGGTCTGCCGCATCCGGGGAAGGGGGCGCTGCCGTACATTCTGGTGATCGGCCTTGTGAACACGGGGCTTGCGTATCTGCTCTATTTCTCCGGGCTGCAGAAGCTCCCGGGCCAGTCCGTGGCGCTCATCAGCTACATTGACCCGGTGTCGGCGCTGCTGTTTTCCGCCGTGCTGCTGCACGAGACGATGACGCCGGTGCAGCTGATCGGCGCGGTGCTCATCATCGGCGGGGCCATGTTCGGCGAGCTGCGGAAGAAAACATGAAAATACCGCGCGGATCGTTTGATCCGCGCGGTTTGCGTATTGGGTTTAGTTCCCGCCGAAGAACTGGTCGATGAACTCTTCCAGCATGCCGCGCTGCTCGCGGAAGGTGACGGAGAGAGTATGGTCGCTGTCCACGGTGAGGAAGCTGTAGCGGTCGAGCGAGTGCACCTCGACGCCGTCGACGATGAGGTGGTCGATCATATAGCCCTCGTTCGGCGTGATGGTAAAGGAGATATCCTCCCCTTCCACAACGGTGGTCGTGCCGGGCGAGACGCTGCCGCCTGCGCCGGCCTCCACGGTGATGGTATAGCGCACGGTTTCGGGGCCGGCGGAGAGCTTCACCTTGACGATCATGCTCTGCGTAACCTTGGCGCCGACGGCGGGCTCCTGCTCCACGATGGAGCCATAGGGGATGGTGTCGTCATAGACATAGCCGTCTTCGACGAGGTTGACGTCGATCTCCTCGGCATTGCGCTGGGCAAGCTCCATCGACAGGCCGACGAAGCTCGGCAGCAGCACCTGCGGCTCGGCAGTCGGCTGCACGTCCGGCTTGCCGCTGGAGACGACGATGCTCACGGTGGAGTTCGGCGTGACCGCGTCGCCCGCCGGGATGCCCTGCCGGATGACGGTGCCCTCCTTGGCCGTGCTCGCCTCATAGGAGACGCTCGCGTGGCCCTTCAGCCGCTCGATGGTGGCGATGGCGTCGGCCTCCGTCATGCCGGTGAGATCCGGCAGACTGTTGAGCCCCTTATGGAAATTGAACGCGCCGGACATGGTGCTGAGAATCACAGTGAGGAGCGCAAGCAGCGCGACGGCGATCGTGATCCACATGCGCTTGCGCAGGCGTTCGGCGTTATATCGATCCTGATTCATAAGCGATACCTCAAAAAGAGAGATGGCGTTTTCGGTTCCAATCATGTATAATGCTTTTAACCAAGTTATTATACCACGGCGGAATGCATTTGACAATCGCCGGATGCGGAGGGAAAGACATGGAAAAGATTGCACTCGTGACGGGCGGCTCGCGCGGCATCGGCGCCGCGACGGCGCTCGCGCTTGCGGCAAGAGGCTGGACCGTGCACGTCAATTACCTGAAATTCAGAGACAAGGCCGAGGCCATTGCCGCAAAGACCGGCGGCGTCGCCGTGCAGGCGGACGTTGCAGACAGCGATGCCGTGGCGCGCATGGCGGAGATCACAGGCCCGGTGGCGCTGCTGGTGAACAACGCGGGCATTGCCCTGCGCGGGGGACTGCTGACCGACGTGACGGACGATGCGTGGAACCGGTTGTTGGACGTGAATGTGGGCGGAATGTTCCGCTGCAGCCGGGCGTATATTCCCGGCATGGTGCACCGCAAGGCGGGGCAGATCATCAACCTCGCCTCGATCCTCGGCGTGATGGGCGGCTCGTGCGAGGCCCCCTACAGCGCGACGAAGGGCGCCGTAATCGCCTTCACAAAGGCGTTGGCCAAGGAGCTCGGCCCGAGCGGCATCCGCGTCAACGCCGTCGCCCCCGGCATGATTGACACGGACATGACCGCCGCCATCACAGGCGAAGACCGCGCCGACCTCGCCGAGAGCACCGCCATGTGCCGCATCGGCACGCCGGAGGACGTGGCGGAGATGATTGCCCTGCTGGCAGAGCCCGGAACGGGATTCGTGACCGGACAGGTAATCGGCATAGACGGCGGCTTGGTGCTCTGATTGCCGTAGGGGAGGGGCTTGCCCCTCCCGGCGCTCCGTTTTTTCAACCATAACAATGGAAGGCGAATCCGCAGAGCTTTCTTTCTGCGAATTCGCCTTTCTATTATGCACAATTGAAGTCTTTGCTGCACGGGAGGGGCAAGCCCCTCCCCTACAGTCAGAATGGTATTTCCTGTTCGGCGTTTTCATGTTCGATCGGTTTTCATGTTCTTCAGTTCGCTCCACGCCATCGGCACCGCGAGGAGGAAGGCGAGAACGTCTGCCCAGGCCTGCGTCATCTCGACGCCGGCGAGGCCGAAGAAGTGCGGCAGCGTGAGGATGAGCGGGATGAAGAAGATGCCGTTGCGCGCAGAGGACGTGATCGACGCCTTGAGCCCCTTGCCCATGGACTGGAGCATCATGTTCGTGAGGATTGAGGTCGTGAGCAGCGGCAGAACCGACGCCTGCCAGCGCAGCGCCCGCGCGCCGATGGGGATGACAGCGGGATCATCGCGGAAGAAGCCCACGACCGTCGGCGCAAAAATCACACACAGCGCGCCCGCGATCGTCATCATGAGCGTGCCGAATTTGAGGCAGTAGAAAAACGCCTCGCGCACGCGGCGGTTCAGCCCCGCGCCGTAGTTGAACGAGCAGACCGGCTGGAAGCCCTGCCCGAAGCCGATGAGCACAGAGACATTCAGCATGAGAATGCGCGTGACGATGCTCATGCCGGCGATGGCGGCATCGCCCCCGCAGATGCGGGCGAATCGATTGAGCAGCAGCGTGGACACGGCGGCGAGCCCCTGCCGCGCGAGCGACGGCATGCCGCCGTTCGTAATCTCAAGGAGGTTCCTGCCCGTGAGGCGCACGTTTTTGAGACTCAGCCGAATGTTCTCTCCCCGGCGGCTGCCGATGAGGAGGGCAAAGAAGCTGGAGACCTGCCCCATAACGGTCGCGAGGGCTGCGCCGCGCACGCCGAGGCCGAAGGTGAACATCAAGAGCGGATCGAGCCCGACGTTCATCACCGCGCCGACCATGAGGCCGACCATGGCATACATGGCGCTGCCCTGAAAGCGGAGCTGATTGTTGATGACAAACTGCCCCATCATGAACGGCGCGCCGAGGAGGATGATGCGCATATAGGCGACCGTATCCGCCCGGGCGGAATCCGTGGCGCCGAGGAAATCCGCGATCGGCCCGGCGAAGAGATTGCCGAGCAGGGCGACGGCGGCGCCGAGCAGCAGCGCGAGGGCAAAGCCCGTGGCGGCCATCTCGTTGGCGTCCTGCCCCCGCCCCGCGCCGAGCATGCGCGAAAGACTGTTGCCCGAGCCGTGGCCGCAGAAGAAGCCGAGCGCCTGAATGATCGCCATGACGGAAAAGACCAGCCCCACCGCGGCGGTCGCCTGCGTGGAGATGCGGCCGACGAAATAGGTATCGGCGCTGTTGTAGATGCCCGTGACGAGCATGGAGATGATCGTGGGCACGGCAAGCGACCAGATCAGCCGCGGAATGGGCGTCTGGGTCAGATACGTTCGTCGATCGGGTTTTTGCATGGGATCGCCTCGATAGATAGAATGATGATATTATATCACAGAGAAAAATAATTAGGAATGAGGAATTAGGAATGAGGAATTCACCAGCTTTTCGGCGAATCATTCCTAATTCCTAATTCCTAACTCCTAATTTAGTATTATGTTAACCATTCTTCCTGGTCAGCCGCAAGACTGCTTCCAGCACGCCGTAGAGGACGCCGGCGATGGGCCAGACGATCCAGGTGGTCTGCCACTGCATGGTGATGAAGCTCCAGGCGAGGTAGATTGCGAGCGCGAGGGCCCAGTAGACGGCGGAGATGGGCTCGTTGCGGCGGTTTTCCGCCTTGCGGGCGGGGCTGTAATCCCCGTCCTGCAGGAGGATATTGTAGCCCGCCTGTCGCACGCAGGTGCGCACGATCATGTAGACGCCGGCTGCCACGATGGCAAGGAGCGCCGCCGCGCCGCAGACCATGGCAAAGTCGTTATCCTCGCCGAAGAAGAGGAGCATGAGGAAGATCGGCAGAACGGAGAGCACGCAGAGCGTGATGCCGAGGACGAGCAGGCGGGTATGGGTCGGCGCATACTGGTCGCGGCGCTCGCGCACCATGCCGTCAACGCCGTAGGCCGTGTCGAGCGCCTGCTTCTCAAAGGCGTCGAACCGGCCGAGACGGATGCCGCTCGTGATGAAGAGCGGGAGCGCCGCCCCGATGCACAGAAAGAGCACGACGGCGCCGATGCCGGTCGCCCGATCCTCCGCGAGCGCGATCAGGCCGTATTCCTGCGCGACCTCGAGCAGGATGAGCACGATCGGCGAGAGAATGCACAGCGCCACGCCGAGGGCGATGCGCGCGGAGGCGACGATGCGCGTGCGCAGAAAGTCGTTCGCCTCCTCCATCTCCACGCGGCGGAGGGGCTCATCGGTGTCTCTGTCCGTGGGGAGCTCTTCGGTTGGGCTTGCCTCGAGCGCGTCTTTCAATAAGTAATCGGTGGTGACGCCGAAGAGATCGGACATGGCGAGGATGCGGTTCATATCCGGCACGGACTGCGCGCCCTCCCATTTGGAGATGCTCTGGCGGCTGACGCCGAGCTTCTCGGCGAGCTCCTCCTGCGACCAGCCGTTTTTCTTTCTCAGGTCGATGATTTTGTCTGCAAGGATCATAATGATCTTCCTTTCCGTTTGGATGGCCCAATCATACCGTTTCATCCGTAAAAACACCATACAGCGGGCTTTGCAATTTGTCAACCGGCGATTGTCAACCGGCGCAACCGGGCCAGAAAAAGGGTAAAAACAGGACAAAATGCGGTTGCGTGTCGAAAAATGCTATGCTACAATGAAGCAAACCAACAGAGAGAGGAATGGTTGTATGAAAAAAACGCTGACCGTGATTCTGGCGGTATTTCTGCTGGCCGCACTGCTCGCGTCGACGGCGCTGGCGGACGCCGGACTGCAGAATTTCACGGAGAAAACGCCCTACAACGGGCGCTTCACCGACGTGCCGCAGACGGCATGGTACTATGAAAACGTGGCGAAGGCCACGAGCTTCGGGCTGATCCACGGCATGACCAAAACCACCTTTGTGCCGACGGGCAAGCTCACCGTGGCCGAGTGCATCACGCTCGCGGCGCGCATGCACAGCATCTACCAGACGGGCAGCGAGTCCTTCGAGCAGGGCAGTCCCTGGTATCAGGTCTATGTGGACTATGCGCTCGCAAACGGCATCCTCGATCAGGCGCGCACGGACTACAACACTCCGATCACGCGCGCGCTCTTTTCCGTGATTCTCTCGAAGGCGCTCCCGCCCGAGGCGCTGGAGGCGATCAACGACGTGCCGGAGGACGCGATCCCGGACGTGGACGCGGCCGACTCCTTCCACGACGCGGTATATCAGTTCTATCGCGCGGGCATTCTGGCGGGCTATGACGCCACGGGCGAGTTTAAGCCCAACCAGTCAATCCTCCGCTCGGAGGCCGCGACCATTCTGATCCGCATGGCAAAGCCGGAAGCACGCCAGACCATGACGCTCACCGGCACGATCACGCTCTACAGCCCGGACGGAACGAGTCAGGACTTCCCTGCCCGCCATCTGGCCGCGCTGGAGGCGCAGGGCTGGTACCGCTATCCCGTGATCCGCGTTTACAGCGCGACGGGCTCCTCCGTCATCCAGCT
Source organism: Oscillospiraceae bacterium (assembly GCA_017411225.1). Classification (GTDB taxonomy): domain Bacteria; phylum Bacillota; class Clostridia; order Oscillospirales; family Oscillospiraceae; genus CAG-103. The sequence continues at coordinate 5,710 of JAFRDQ010000008.1, read as the reverse complement.
GAAGAATCTGGAGGAGGTGCTCGCCCGCGGCGGCTGGTACACCGAGCCGTTTGCGCCCGTGCCGAGCCAGTTCAAGGGCAGCACGAGCACCTCGATTCCCGTGCTGAGCATCGACACCGGCGGCACGGAGGTGCTGAGCAGAGAAAATTATGTAAACTGCAAAGTCAGCGCCTACAACGTGCCGAACAGCCAGGCAATCTCGAACGTGTCCGGCGGGGTGCGCGTGCGCGGCAACTCCGCGAGCTACTACGGCAACGTGAGCATGATCCGCACGCATCAGGTTCCCTACCGCATCAAGTTCGACAGCAAGGTGAACCTGCTCGGCCTGAACGACGGCGCCAAGTGCAAGAGCTGGGTGCTGATGATCAACAACGGCGGCACGGTCGATTCACTCAAAAACGGCATTGCCCTGCGAATGGGCCGCATGATCGTCGACCGGGACGGTTATTACTGCTCCGACGGGCAGTATGTGAACCTCTTCCTGAACGGAAAGTACATGGGCGTGTATCTCCTGTGCGAGCAGCAGCAGGTGAACAAAAACCGCGTGAACGTTGCCGAGCCCGAGGACGGCAACACGGATGTGCGCGTCGGCTATCTCGTGGAGATCGACAACTACTCCGAGGAGCCGTGCTTCCGCATGAACTATGAGGGCGCGCGCGTGACCGACATCACCGGCAACACCCGCACCTTCCGCGGCAACGACTACTCCGTCAAGAGCGACACCTTCAGTCAGGCGCAGGTGGACTTCATCGCCAAATACATCCGCGGCGTGTTCCGCATTTTGTATGAGGCCTGCGAGAAGGGCAATTATCTGACGTTTGACGCCAATTACAACGTGGTTCCCTCCTCGTTTACGAACGCGAAGGACTGCGTGAGCGCCGTGGCGGACGTGCGCTCGATGGTGGATCTGTACATTCTCTATGAGATCATGTGCGACTTTGACTGCGGCGAGGGCAGCTTCTATATGTGCGTGGACTTCTCCGAGGGGAGCAAGTTCCCGAAGCTCACCTTCACCGCGCCGTGGGACTTTGAATGGACCTGCTCCGGCAGCGCGACGGGCAGCTTCTTTGCCAGCGCTTTCCGCTCGTCGAGCTTCATCAGCAGCTACGGCGACCGCTCGAACCCGTGGTTCATCATTCTCTACAAGCAGAGCTGGTTCCGCGAGATCGTGAAGATCCGCTGGGCGGAGATCGGCGGGCCGAACGGCGTGGCCAAATGCATTGCCGAGGAAAACGCGCTGATCGACCAGTTCGCGCGGGACATGAACCGCAAGGACAGCTACACCGCAGACGCTGCGCGCGCGAATCTCAGATGGATCCAGAACCGCGCAAACTGGCTGGATACGATGTGGAGACTATAATCAAAGGAGAGCCTCTTTGAGGCTCTCCTTTGAAATACTCGCTTTTATCGCACCGGGCTTTGCCCGGTTTGGTCGAAGCGAGGGGCGCGCGTCGCGCGCGCCCGAGGGAGTTTTTCCGACGCACATGTCGCCGGAAAAACGGATTTGAATTCTTCGCGCTCTGCGCGAACTCTGCGAGGCTTTTTTGCCATTTTCAAAGCTCAGAAAACTCCACTCTCCACTCTCCACGCTTCACTCTCTGCGCTTCGGGAATGTCAGCGTAATCCTCGTCCCCATGCCCTGCTCGCTCTCCAGCGCGATCTCGGCATGGTGGAACTGCGCGCCGTGCTTGACGATCGAGAGGCCGAGGCCCGTGCCGCCGATGGCCTTGGAGTGGCTCTTGTCCACGCGGTAGAACCGCTCGAAGACGCGGCTCTGGTGCTCGCTCGGGATGCCGATGCCGGTATCGGCGACGGAGAGGACGGCGGCGCCGTCCTGCGCATGCACCGAAACGACAACCTCGCCGCCGGGGCGGTTATACTTGACGGCGTTGTCGCAGAGATTATAGACGATCTCACCGATCAGGCCCCAGACGCCCTGCACGGCGGCGTGCTCGCCCTCGAGCCGGAGGGCGACGCCCTGCCTTTTGGCGGTCTCGCAGAGGGAATCCACCGTGTCCGCCGCGAGATCATAGAGATCCACCGACTCGAGCTCCGGCTCAAAGCCCTCCTCATCGAGGCGGGAGAGGTGGATGATGTCGTTCACGAGATCGATCATGCGCTGGGACTCGCGGTAAATGTCCGAGGAAAACTCCTGTACCTTCTCCGGCGGCACATCGCCCTGCGCCATCAGCTCGGCAAAGCCGGAGATCGACGTGAGCGGGGTTTTGAGCTCGTGCGAGACGTTGGCGGAGAATTCCTTGCGCAGACTCTCGCGCTCGGCGTTCTGCTGCGCGATGGTGCGCTTCTGCTCCTGAATGCGCTCGAGCAGCGGCGTGAGCTCCGGATAGGGCGCGGCGGCGTCCTCATGATCCAGATCCATCTCGTTGATCGGGCGGACAATGCGATTGGACGCGCGAAAAGCACCGAGCAGGCTCAAAAGCGTCGCGAGCACGACGACCCAGAGCGCCGGCGTGACGGAGACAATGGCCGTGCGCACCGCGGAGAGCGGGCGACTGAGGCGCAGCACCGAACCATCGGCACAGAGGCGGGCGACATACATCGTCTGCACGCCGCTGCTGCCGCTGCGGCGGATGCCCTGCCCCTCGCCGGAGGAGAGCGCGGACTGCACCTCGGGACAGCCGAGCTGATTGCCCTCCTCCGGAAACTCGCTGTCAAAAATCACGCTGCCGTCCGGGCGAATCCACGTGATGCGGTTGATATCGCCGATGGCGCGAAGATAGCCCTCCCCGCCCCGCAGAAGCCCCTGCTCGGCATAGGCCGCCTCCTGCCGGAGCGCGGCATAGGTCTCGTCCTCCGCCTGCGAATAGCGCAGGACAAAAAACAGCGCGGACGTGAAAACCAGCACCAGCAGACCGACGACCAGACTCGTGCGGAAGATGGAGCGGCTCATCCCTCGCGATCCTCGAGCCGATAGCCCACGCCGCGCACGGTCTGGATGCGGCTGCCGGCAGGGCCGAGCTTCTGCCGCAGGGTGCGGATGTGCACATCGAGCGTGCGGTTTTCGCGCTCGGCGCCGAGACCCCAGACCTTGTCCATGAGCACCTCGCGCGTGAGCACGCGGCCCTGATTTTCAAGCAGCGTGCACAGGAGCAGAAACTCCTTATAGGTCAGCTGGATCGGCTTGCCCGCAAGGCGCGCCTCGTGCCGGTCCGGACAGACAAAGAGCTCGCCCACGCGGTATTCCGCGCTCTCGCTGCGCGGCTCGGTGCGGCGCAGCACCGCACGCACGCGCGCGACCAGCTCCATCATGCCGAAGGGCTTGGAGATATAGTCGTCCGCGCCGGCGTCGAGTCCCTGCACGCGGTCGAACTCCGTGTTTTTCGCCGTGAGCATGATGACCGGCACGTTGGCCGTGGCGGGATCTGCGCGCAGACGGTGCAGCACGGAGATGCCGTCCTCGCCGGGGAGCATGATATCGAGCAGGATCAGCGCGGGCGTCTGCTGCGCCATGGCGGCCCAGAAGGACTCCGCCTCGGGAAACCCCGCAGCCGCAAACTGCTGGCTCTCGAGCGCATAGACTACGAGCTTGCGGATGCTGTCGTCATCTTCCAGAAAATAGATCATCAGTTTCACCTCGCAGAGAGCGTAACATATCACGGAGGTATTTTCCAGAGATTTTACACAGATTTAACATATCGCAGGTGTCAAATTTTACACAAATCGATTAGACTTATTGTGTATGCGTATGCAAATACGTAGAGAAAGGATTTTACTTTCATGGGTATTTCGGAAATCATTGCGCTGCTGAGCGGCGTGGCTCTGTTTCTCTTCGGCATGTCGCTGATGGGCGACGGGCTGAAATCCGTCTCCGGCGATAAGCTCGAGCCGATCCTCTATCGTCTGTCCAGCACGCAGCTGCGCGGCGTGCTGCTCGGCACGGGCGTGACGGCGGTCATCCAATCCTCCTGCGCGACGAGCGTGATGGTCGTCGGCTTCGTGAACTCCGGCATGATGAAGCTGCGGCAGGCCATCCCCGTGATCCTCGGCTCCATTCTCGGCACGAGCATCACAGGCTGGGTCATCTGCCTGAGCTACATTGAGGGCGCGGGCAGTCTGCGCAGCGTTCTCTCCACGGCGACGCTCACGGGCGTTGTGGCCGTGGTCGGCATCGTGCTGCGCATGTTCTCCAAAAAGCAGACGCACAAGCACGTGGGCGATATCCTGATGGGCTTTGCCGTATTGATGTTCGGCATGAGCACCATGTCCGGCGCGGTGAACGGGCTCGGCGATCAGCCGTGGTTCACCAAGACGATGACGAGCATGTCGAACCCCATCCTCGGCATTCTGGTTGGCGCGGCCTTCACGGCGCTGCTGCAGTCGGCGAGCGCGGCGGTCGGTATTCTGCAGGCGCTGTCGGTCACGGGCGCGCTCTCGCTCGGTGCGGCGCTGCCGCTGCTGTTCGGCATCACGATCGGCGCGGCCTTCCCGGTGCTGCTCTCCGCCGTCGGCGCCACCATTCCCGGCAAGCGCACGGCGTGGGTCTATCTCGTGGAATCCTTCCTCGGCGTGATCGTGCTGACGGCGGTGTTCTACATTGTGAACGCCGTGCATCCCTTCTCGTTCCTGTCCAAAACGATGGATCCGTTTTCCCTCGCGGGCGTGAACACGTTCTTCCGCTTCATTCTGACCGTGATGCTCCTGCCGTTTACCGATGCGGTGGAGGCGATTGTCTGCCGCATGTTCCCGGACAAGGGGCCTGCGCGCGAGGATCCGGGGCTCCGACTCGAGGAGCGCTTCCTTGCGCACCCGCCGCTCGCGATCGAGCAGAGCCGTCTCACGCTCAACGCAATGGCGGAGCTCTCGCGCAAGGCGCTGGAGATCTCCTACAGCCTGCTGCGCGGCTACACCGAGGAGGGCTTCGAGGAGGTTAAGGAGATCGAGTCTGAGGTCGACCGCTACGAGGACGTGCTCGGCACCTATCTCATGAAGCTCACCGGGCGGGAGTTCAACGCCCGTCAGAGCGGCGAGGTCTCGAAGTATCTGCACGTCATCTCCGACTTTGAGCGCTTGAGCGACCACGCGCTGAACATCGCCGAGAGCGCGAAGGAACTGCATGACAAGAAGCTCGCCTTCTCCCCCGCCGGTCAGCACGAGCTGGCCGTGATCACCGGCGCGACGAGCGAGGTGGCGCGGCTTGCGGTGAAGGCGTTCGTGAACGAGGATCTCGACGAGGCCGAGAAGGTCGAGCCGCTGGAGGAGGTCATCGACGATCTCTGCGACGAGATGAAGGTGCACCACGTCGAGCGCCTGCAGAACGGCACTTGCACGATCCTGCAGGGCTATGTGTTCAACGACCTGCTGACGAACTTCGAGCGCGTGAGTGACCACTGCTCGAACATCGCCGTCGCCATGCTGGAGCTCTCGCTCGGCGCATTTGACACGCACGAATATCTCGAGCAGCTGCGGCAGAAGCGCACGGAAAGCTTCCAGCACTATTCCGACTTCTACCGCGAGACGTTTGCAATCTGAATCACGAAAAAGAGCCCGCTTTCCGATGGAGAGCGGGCTCTTTTTCAGTGTGGAGGGTGGAGTGTGGAGGGTGGAGTTAAAAGTGCGCTTCGCGCCGTATCATAATTGTGCGCAGCACTCCATCAACTCCTAATTCCTAATTCCTAATTCCTAACTCTGTTTGACTTTTTCGTTCCTCCAATGTACAATTTCTCCATCTCCATTGAAAGGAACTAAACAT